>JAFDME010000109.1 GCA_019306075.1 Deltaproteobacteria bacterium
AATAGAAGAATATCTGCATATATAGATAATTTTTATTTACTTACTCATGGTTGCAACGGTATGGTCTCCACAATAAGTCCTTTTGCCGAAATATATTAATACTTCCCCCTGTACAGTGAGATAAGAACGATTTGTAAAGATTAACATTACGGCAGATGGGTGGTTTCTGTTCACCTTCTCAGTGGCTGAAAGAAGTTTAAAGTTTTGCATTCACTTGAATATTTACATATAGTAAAGAGGTGTATCGGATCGAACTGGTGCATCTGAAAATGAAAGCAGGTGAATGGCTTATCCATTCAGCCATCCGAAACTGTGAACACTTTTTTACGAGTTTATCAATAGATGATAGCAATGAATTTCTTCAGGCTGGTTGTTGTTTTTATCACTCTGTTTCTTTGTGTATCCTACACTCCTGTATGCAGTCAGGCATCACAGGATGCCTACCCCGATCTGCTGTCCGACGAATTTCTTGATGACGATGAGTTTGATGAATTCGACAGTGAAATCGAATATGTTGTCCGCGATCCGCTGGAGCCGATGAACAGGCTGTTCTTTCAATTCAATGACAAATTATATGAATGGATTTTAAAACCGGTCACTAATGGCTATATCTGGCTCGTTCCAAGAGAGCTAAGGGTTGATTTTGGTAATTTTTATTTTAATCTCTCCATGCCTATCCGTCTCTTAAATTCACTTCTCCAGGGAAATTTTCACAGTTCCGTCACAACGCTGAGTCGTTTTGTTATAAACTCAACAATCGGGGTATGGGGACTGGTCGATGTGGCTGCACTTGAGTTTGATATGACGCCGATAAGAGCTGATTTTGGACAGACTCTTGGTAAATGGGGAGTGGGAGAGGGGATCTATTTTTGCTGGCCCCTTTTTGGTCCATCAAATGTGAGAGCGACTGCTGGTCTGGTGGTTGATGCCTACACTCATCCCGTACCCTATTTTCATGACAGCAGAGTTCTGGATCTGGCTTATTACACTTCAAACAAGCTCACTACACTTTCCCTGAACCCCGATCTTTACGAAGATATGAAGCGATTTTCTCTTGATCCTTATATCTCTGCCAGGCAGGCGTTCTACGAATACCGTCAGGCAATGATTGAGCGTAATTGAGGTAATGATGCAGGCGGCGTAATAGTTGTAAATCATTTTACCGGGTACTGAAACATCGTGCCCGGAGATCCATCAGAGTTCATCACATATGAGGCAATATATTAAATATACCATTCTGTCTCTGGCAATTTTGTTGTCGCTGCTGGCGATAACCGTGATGCTTCTGCCCCTCCTGATTGATGTCCAGCAGTATGTTCCTCGCATAGAGAAAAAAATATCAAACATTACCGGCCGTCGGTTCATTCTCGGGCAGGATTTGAAAGTCTCAATTTTTCCCAGGCTGACTGTCTCCTGCTCAGACGTAAGCCTGGGTAATCCTCCGGGGTTTGCCGGGGGGCGGTTTCTTACTGTAGATTCTTTTGAGGTCGGTTTAAAGCTGCTGCCTCTTTTAAAGCACCAGTTCAAGGTGAGTCGATTTACTATAAAGGGTCTTGAACTAAATCTTGAAAAGCAGGCCGATGGTCATGGAAACTGGCAAATCGGTGACTCTGCAGGAGAGTCTGATATGACAGCTTCCGGGCTGCCGGAAGGTGACATTGGATTGTTGATGGAAGAGCTTGCTGTTCCTCTTATCAGTATCAGCGATAGCAGAATTAGTTGGAGTGATTCACACCTGAAGAACAGGCACGAGATCACTGATCTGATGCTGAATTTGCGTGATATAACCCTGAATAAAACCTTTGCTGCCGATTGTAGCGGGGTAGTCAGGGGGAGACCCGTGCATCTTGAGGGGACGATAGGGCCGCTTGCCCGCTTTTTTGAGCATGGTATTCTGGAAGCTGACCTGAGATGTAATCTATTTGACAATTTAAGTGTGCTGTTGAAAGGACAGTTTGAAGATGGTTCTGAAGGATTCGGTTATAATTTTGACCTTAAAATCGCTCCATTTCCCCCCAAGGTTGTCTGGGCGGACGTTACTGGAGATCCTTCAGTTATCACTGCCTACCCCGGGGCGCTGAATACCCTGAGTGTCAAGTCCAGGATAAAGGGGACAGCGGAGTGGGTTGTTTTTGAAGACGGAGCTGCCGATCTTGATGATTCTCATATCAATTTCAGCTGTTCAGCTCGGCATGGTGCAGAACCTGACATTAAATTTGCAGTAGAGATGGACACTGTTAATTTGTCGAGATATCTCAGACCACACAAGGGGGAGTTCCGGGAGGATGAAGAGAAAAGTGAGGGCAGCAGGCCCGGAAGTGGTTATTCTCTTTTAAGACGGGCGGGAGTGGAAGGTACGATAGGGGCAGGAGAAGTTCAGTTCCACGGCGGGAAGTTCTCTGATGTTAAAATAAAGCTGGCAGGAAGAAACGGGTTGTATACAGCTGATCCTGTTAATTTTTCTTTCTACCAGGGCCAGGTGAGGTCTAAGGTGACCTTTGATATCAGACAGGTTCGACCTGTCGGTTCCCTCGAGCTTCACGCTGAAGATATAGAGGTAGCCTCTGCGTTGCATGATATCTTTGATGTTGATCTGTTGAGGGGCAGGATGAATGGAGATATTAATTTGACTGTATCCGGTGATTCAACGGTATCGATGGCTGAAAGTTTGAATGGAGAGGGGAGTCTGCAATTGTCTGATGGCATACTTCTTGGCTATGAGCTGGCCGGTGCTGTTGCAGGTTCTTACGATGCTGCTGCTGATTCCGGAGTTGTCAGGGTGGAGAAGCATATCGGCTTTTCTGAGTTTGCAGGTTCTGCAACTGTACAGAATGGAATTCTGGAGATCCATCGGGCTGAGTTATACTCTCCCGCAGCCACACTCCAGGCAGAAGGAACAGCAGACCTGACTGCAGAAAGGATGGACCTGAAAATCAGCTCAAATAAGAAAGTTTTTATCATCGGGAAAGAAAGGGCTGAGCGCTATGCTATGCCGCTCTCTCTTCAGGGAACATTTTCTGACCTGAAGTTTGGTACCGGTGATGAGAGAATTGCAGTTGGCGGGCAGAGAGTGTTTGTCGGGGAGATCGATATCAGACGTCTGGTGGATGATACAATACCTGTTCCCGTTGGTGAGGACGGGAAAAATCTTGTAGGGAAAACCCTTGTGGATCCGGTGGTCATTGCAGAGCGGTTTGGTCTGCACCCTGAAATTATATCTAAAACAAAAGCTAAAAAGAAATTCAGGCAGGGGACCGGGAAAATCCAGATTTCCCCTCTGCGTGAAGGAGTATTTCTGCCTCTGCAGTGATAAGGGCAATTTTGCAAGGTACTCATAAGTTGCTGCCGAAGGAAGGAAACAGCAGCATCAGACCTGTTGTTAAATCATTGATAAGAGCTCCGATCAGTCTGGAGCGGGAGAATATATGGAATCGTCAGAAATTTTTATAACAGCCCTTAAATATGAAGAAAAAATCAGAGACCTCTACCTTTCTGCGGTAGATATCGTTGATGATGACAGGGGAAAAAGATTGTTCAAAGCTCTGGCTGATGATGAACAGTCTCATATCGATTTCCTCAACTACAGCCTTGATATCTTAAAAGAGCAGGGGGACATCGATGCAGGGAAGCTTCAAACTCCGATACCATCTGAAGAGCTGATACGCTCCAATATTGAGGAGATGAAGGCAAAGATACCTGAAAAGATGCTCGGCGATGTGAAGAGAGATCTCAACAGTGCCCTGCAGATGGAACTGGAAACCAGCGCGTACTATAAGGATGCCAGTGAAAAGAGTGAGGGGAAAATCAAGGAAATTTTAGAGAAGTTTGTTGAGATTGAAGATCGTCATGTGAATGTCGTTCAGGTTGAACTCGACTATGCCTCTAAAAGTGGACACTGGTTTGACTTTATGGAAGCCAGTATGGAAGTGGAGTGATCGGGGGGGTAATTTTTACTGCAATATTCCGTCTTTGAGGGTGTAGCAGTGGTCCATCCTGTCCGCCAGCCTGTTGTTGTGAGTGACCATAATGGCGGCGAGGCCGTTCTCACGGCAGAGGGTGTGCAGGAGATCAAAAACCAGACCGCCGGCCCGTGAATCCAGGTTGCCGGTGGGTTCATCCGCCAGGAGCAGGGCAGGTTTCATGATCAGGGCCCTGGCCAGGGCCGTACGCTGCTGTTCCCCGCCGGACAGTTCGGAAACCTTATGTTCCAGCCGATGATCCAGTTCTACCCGCTGAAGCAGTTTTGTTGCCGGAATAATCATATCTTTTCGTTTTTTTCCGGCAATAAGTGGAGGCATCATCACATTCTCAAGGGCAGTGAAGTCGGGAAGAAGATGGTGGAACTGGAAGATAAAGCCGAGTGACTTATTACGAAATTCGGCAAGCTCATGGGCCGTTTTTTTGCCAAGCGGTTCCCCTTTAAAGTACAATTCTCCGCTTGTCGGTCGGGCCAGAGTGCCCAGGGTCTGCAGAAGGGTGGTTTTGCCGGAACCGGATGCACCTGTGACAGCGAGCATTTCCCCTTTTTCAATGGTAAGTGAGAGCTCTTTTAAGACAGTAATTACCGTGCTGCCGGTATCAAAAGTTCTGGAGATATTTTCAGCGGTAAAGAGAGCCATTATGACAGCACCTCAGCCGGATGAACGGTTGAGGCCTTCCATGAGGGATAGAGTGTTGCCAGAAGGGTAATCACCATGGAACTGACGGCGATAATTGTCACATCCATGGGCAGCACCTTGATCGGCAGAGTGGTCATGGGGTAGACATTTGATGGAAGTTCTATAAACTGGTAGCGGGAGAGGAGTGTGCAGAGCCCAAGTCCGCCCGCTACCCCCAGCGTTGTCCCGGTCAGGGCAATCACTGTTCCCTGGATGAAGAAGATTCTCATGATAGACCCGGAAGTTGCTCCCATGGATTTGAGAATGGCAATATCCTTGCTCTTCTCCATTACCACCATGACAAGCGCACTGATGATGTTGAGTGCGGCCACCAGAATGATTAGAGCCACACAGATAAACATACCTATCTTTTCAAGTTTAAAGGCGGCGAAAAGATTGCGGTTCATCATCATCCAGTCTTTGGCGATAAAGCCTCTTCCAACCTTTTTTACAATATCTTTGCCGATCTGATCGGCACGGTTCAGTGCCTTCTTCTTTACTGTCACCTCGATTCCGTGAACAAGATCACCAAGGCCAAGAAATTTCTGGACACTGGCAAGAGACATATAGGCAAGGGTGGAATCATATTCGAACATTCCCGTTTCAAATATGCCGGAAACCCTGCATGTTTTGACTTTGGGTATTACTCCCATAGGTGTAAGCGGGCCGGAGGGGGTGATGAGTCGAACCTTGTCTCCCGGTCTGACCCGCAGATCCGACGCCAGATTTTTGCCGAGAATTATGTTCGGAACCTGCGGGCTTATGCTGCTGTTAAGGTCGAAAATCGATCCTTCAAGCATCTGCTTTGAGAGACCGATAACGTTTTCAGCGGTGGCCGGGTCCATCCCTCTAAGAACCACGCCGGTGCCGCCGGAAGAACTGGAGAGAAGTGTCTGGGTGTAGAGATAGGGACTGGCACCAGTGACCTCTTTTACTGTCATTATCCTGTCCCTTACCAGCTGGTAATTATCTATTTTTCCGCCAATATGCTGAACAATAATATGCGAGTTGACCCCGAGGATCTGATCGCGCAGGCCATCGGTAAAGCCGGAGTAAACGGCAAGCACAACGATAAGGGCAATCACCCCCACTGTTATTCCCGCAACTGAAATCAGTGAGATCAGTGAGATAAAGCCGTGCCTGTGTTTTGCCCGCAGATACCTGAGACCGACAAACCATTCAAACATGTTGACCCTTTACTGCTGTGAAAAATGTATCTATGGGAACTCTCTCCGGATAGACTCCTGGGAAGATGTTTCCGGTTTCAGATGCGGAAAAAGAATAACGTCACGGATTGAGGGGGCATCGGTGAGCAGCATGACAAGTCTGTCGATTCCTATACCTTCACCTGCTGCAGAGGGCATGCCGTATTCAAGTGCCCTGATATAATCCCTGTCCAGTTCCGGGTGGATCTCTTCATCATCTCCCCGGTCGGCAATCTGTTTCTCAAACCGCTGCAACTGATCCCGCGGGTCGTTAAGCTCACTGAAAGCATTGGCCAGTTCACGGCCGGTGATAAAAAGCTCAAACCTGTCGGTGACGGCAGGGTTCTTATCATTTCTCCTGGCCAGAGGGGAAATTTCAGTGGGATAGGAGGTAATAAAGGTGGGATCAATAAGTTTTTCTTCCACCAGCAGCTCAAAAAGTTCGGTCTTGGCTTTACCCGGTCCCGCCTTGTCTTCAAGCTGAATGCCTTTCGCCTTTGCCAGAGCCAAAATCTTCGTATCATCTTCGAGAATATCTCTGTCAATTCCTGCAACCTCAACCAAAGCTTCATCCATGGTTAACCGTTTCCAGGGCGGCGCAAGGTTGACCTCGGTTCCCTGGTAACTTATCTGCGTGGTGCCATGGATTTTATGACAGATTGAAGAGATCATCTCCTCGGTGAGAGCCATCATATCTTCATAGGTGGCGTAGGCCTGATAGAACTCGAGCATGGTAAATTCAGGGTTATGCCGGGTGGAAAGACCCTCATTTCTAAAGTTTCTGTTAATCTCAAACACTCTTTCAAAACCGCCGACGAGCAACCTCTTAAGGTAAAGTTCAGGGGCTATACGGAGGTAAAGATCCATGTCAAGGGCATTATGGTAGGTGGTGAAAGGCTTGGCCGTGGCACCGCCGGGTACAGGCTGCATCATAGGGGTTTCAACTTCCATGAAATCCCTGTCATCCAGGTATTCCCGTATAAGCTTTATGATCTTTACCCGTTTTCTGAACGTTTCACGGCTTTCAGGGGTAACAATGAGATCCACATAACGCTGACGATACCTGGTCTCCACATCTGTCAGTCCGTGCCATTTCTCAGGCAGTGGCCTGAGTGATTTTGAAATCATGGTTATTTCTGCTGCTGCCAGGGAGAGTTCGCCGACCTTGGTTTTAAACAGGGTCCCACTGATGCCGACGATATCACCCACATCCCATTTTTTGAATGCACTGAAGGTTTCATCCCCGAGAGTATCTTTTTTCAGGTAAATCTGGATGCTGCCGGTTTTATCGGTGATATGACAGAATGCGGCTTTGCCGAATTTTCTCATGGTGATGATCCGTCCGGCGACGGAATAGCTGCTGCTGCCCGGTTCTTTCTCCTGGGCCTGCAGGGATTTCCCCCTGGGGAGAAGCTCGGCAATACTGTTTTCAGGTTTAAAGCTGTTGCTGTAAAGATTTACACCCTGTGCTTCAAGGGCTTCCGCCTTTTCCCGACGCTGCTTAAGGGTCTGGTTATCTTGACTCATGGTTGCTGTTACTTACCCATCTGAATTTTTAGGTTTTTATGAGTTTATCACTCTTGAAAGTTATCAAATGCAGCCGAATTCCGGCTAAAAAAAAAGCGGCAGAAATCTGCCGCATGTCTGTTACAACACATTGTATATAGGAATTACAGAGAAACAACCCTTCTGTCAATTGTTTTCAGGATTTTTACAATGCCATCTTATCTGACGACCAGGACGGAGCAGGGAGCCGTCTGCAGAACTCTGTTGGTCACACTGCCGACTATCAGGCTGGCCAGGTTGGTCAATCCTCTTGATCCCATGATAATCAGGTCACATTTTTCAATCCTGGCAATATCTGAGATCATGGTACCGGCGGGCTCCTCCATCAGTCGCACCTCAAATGGAATATTTTTTTCTTCCAGGCGCTCTAGATAAGGTTGAACAAGTTTCTCCGCATTACTGAGAATATCAGCAATCTCCTTGTCCCTGTACGGCTGACCCATAATAGCCGGAAATCTTTTATGACAGTTAATAAAAATAACTTTGGCATCCAGTAATTTTGCATATTCGATGGTTGTGTCCACCACTTTGCCGGAATGATCAGAACCGTCTATCGCTGTCACTATTTTTTTTTGGCTCATAGCTTCCTCCTGAGAATGTGAGACATCCAAATCTAAAGGTCTGTCCACTGTTTATAAAATCCCCCTCACTACAATTATATCAGATTGTCAGGAGCAACTCAATTCCTTGAGGGCCGTCTTTTTTCTCTTCACTGGAACTCCGGTCCCGGAATGGCTGTTTAATACCACCAAACTTATCGGTGATTTGACCATCCCTTTATTGCTCTTTACCCTCGGAGTCTCTCTGACCCAGCTGAAGTTGGGGCAGCTCAGGGTGCCTGTTGTTTGGTCTCTGGTGCGTCTGGCAATGGGCTTTGGCGTCGGGGTTGCTTTTGTTTCCCTGTTGCATTTTACCAGACCCGCAGCGGCTGTGGTGATTCTCCAGTGTTCCATGCCCGCCGCTGTTTTCAGCTACCTTTTTGCCAAGGTTATATGATCAGCAGCCGGAAGAGGTTGCCGGAGTGGTCATTGTCTCAACGGTACTGGGATTTGCGCTACTTCCTGCTCTTCTCTGGTCTGTTCTATAACTTAAGCATGATGACTAAGTAAAAAACCTCCCTTCGGTGCGTCGACGACAGACACCAAAGGGAGGTTCTTTATTTCCGGGTTCAGTTGTTATGCAAATGGATTACCAGACGGGTTTCAGATCCACTCTCCGGTTTTTCGCTCTGCCTTCCGCAGTCTCATTGGTTGTTATGGGTTTGCTTTCACCATACCCCACAGCACTGAGGCGGTTGGCATCAACCATACTTCTCTCAACAAGTGAGTTCTTGACCGCATTGGCACGTCTTTCCGACAGGGCCTGATTATATTCCACTGAGCCTACTGAGTCAGTATGTCCTTCCAGCTGCAAGGTCATCTTTGGGTTGTCGCTTAAGATTTTGGCGATATCGTCAAGCAACGGGAAGAATGCAGATTTGACTTCAGCCTTGTCAAAATCAAAAAGATATGTCTGCTCAAGTGTCCAGCAGCCTCTTTCGTCAACCTTTACGCCTTTGGGAGTTGCAGCGCAAACGTCAATTTCGTCAGCTACCATATCGCCGTCAGAGTCAATAAATTCAGTTTTTGCAACTGCAACCGCAGCAACAGGCTGGGGTGCGGCTGCAACTGCTTGCACCGGGAGATTGTAAGCGGCAAGAATTTTGCTCCATTCCTGACTGCCGTAGGCTATTGATGATTTTCCGAAGATAATTTTATCGCCCACAACTTTGGAGTAGTCGACTACACCCTGCAAAGAGGCTGCGCCCTGCGGGGAAAGACCAAGGCCGTAGGCGGTTAGGATTTTATCGTATCCCTCAGGTGCGTAAGCCATGTGTGTCTTGCCAAAAACCGGTTGGTCACCGGCCAGTTTTGCGTAGCTCGACGGAACCTCGGAAACCCGCTCCGGAGCCAGGGTCAGGCCGTAAGAATTGAGGATTTTATTGAAAGTAATTGAGGAGTAGGCAGTTGCCCTGTTGTTGTAAAAAACCTTTCCACCTTTGACGCTGGCATAGTCTGCCGGTACGTTGGTTGCGTCAGGACTCAATACAACAGCCGAGGAAGTTGAGCTCATTGCCAGTAAAACTGCACCGCATAACGCTGCATTTATAAATCTTTTCATTGGTTCTCCTTTTCTTTTCGGGTGGGTTATAATTTTGGCCGGTTACCGTAACTTGAGAAAGACAATTATACAGTGGAGTCTTAATATCTGTTTAATTTATTCATATTTAATGAATTGGCAAGGGGAAATAAACAAATAATAATAATTTTTATCACATTCATTTTTTGACTTGTTGAATTTCTGCGGCTTTCGTTTGTGCCTGCCTTATTTCTGCGGCAGTCATTTTTGATTTAATAAGAGATAAGTAGCTTCTTCCGGCGGAATGCCCTCCCCTTCCTGCCCGTGAACACCATATGTAAGCCTTAATATAATCACGGGGGACACCACGTTCTGTTCTATCCCTTCACCTTTTTCATACATCTTTCCTAAATTATTCTGGGCGCCGGCATATCCCATGGCGGCAGCTTTGAGATACCAGGATAACGCTTTTTTATAGTTTTTAGGTGCACCGTTGCCGGTCTGGTAGATAACGCCGAGACGGTATTGCGCGTTGATATACCCATTTTCAGCGGCTTTCATATACCAGGCGAGTGCCTCGGTTTTATTTCTTACAATGCCCCTGCCGTTGAAAAAACTGTTTGCCAGTTTATACTGTGCAACAGGGTTCCCTTTATCGGCAGACTGCCTGAGCTGGTCAATACTTAGTCCCAGGGCGAACAATGGAGTGCTTAACATCAGAAATCCAGCTATCAGAAGGGGTACCATCTGTAAATTTTTCACCATGTTGATTGTTCCTCATTTCGGGTATAATGGTGTTGTCAGCCATCACTTGTAACAATCGATGAGAAGCTGCTTCCCGGATGACATTTTTTTAAAGAATTGCGGGTAAACGGTTAAAATATATTGTGATGGGGTCGTCAATAAGATAAGTTCAACCAGAGCCTAAATACTCAGGGAGGACAACTATGGAAAAAGATAAAGAGATCGACAGACCGACAGATAACAGTATTGACATACCAAAGGAAAAAGTCAAATTAGAGGATAAGATTATCGATATTTTTAAAATAATGCTCGGCTATAACTGGCATGAAATGGGAACGAAAAAAGAGTTTTAACAGAGTGACAGATTTTCTATACAGAGCAGTAAGCCCTTTTTCACGGTTATCTTTCCCTCTTTCTTTATCAATTTGTTGCTAATTCCCCGGCTGGTGCTAAAAGGGAGTAAGCTTTCTTTCAGCGGGTAGTCGAATCCATCCGTTGTCACTCCTTCCGCGTCGGCGGTGAGAGGGATGAGCGACACGGTCTGTCCGGGAACACTTTTCAAGGTAAAGGTCGAGCCACCGTGGATGATATATATTCGACACTGAGTATCGAGTAGAGAGACACGCATCCGCTGGTATTTTTTACCTGCTGCAACCATCACATTTGCAATACTCATATCCCATCTTCCTCCCAGTACGCCAAACAGCACTGCCTCCTGTGCGCCTCTGGCTCTCGCCAGATCAAGAGCCAGTTCAAGATCTGTTGCATCCTTGCGGCACGGATGCCGGATGATTTCCACTCCTGCATGACGGTATTCCTCTGTCAGTTCAGCTGATATTGAGTCGAGGTCACCTATGAGAATGTGGGGAATAATACCCAGGCGCCGACATCTCTCTGCTCCCCCGTCTGCCGCAATGATCAGGTCAGGTTGTTCTGCCGGGATAATTCCTGCATTAATATTTTCGCTGTTCGGGCTGCCGGCAATGATATGTATTCTCATTTTATACTTTTCCTCCCTGATATATTCCTTCTTTACTCATTTCCTGCAAAACCATTTTACTGAAGACGGCAGCAGGGATATTCCATTTAGGTCCAACCAGCATATCCGGATGGGATGTTGCACAGAGTCAGTGGATGACCATATTTCTGCCGGCAATGGTGACTGAAGGTATGGATATGAGGCGGATTCACCTTTTTTCCTTTAGGTAGCGGGAGAGAAATGCATCCATGATGAGATGGACAATGTGGTGGAGGACGCAGACAACGAGTGCCACACCATACTCAGGGAAAAGTGAAACCTGCAGGATGACAGAGAGCGGCAGGGTTTTTTGCCCCCCCATAAGGATTACGCTTTCTCTGCGTCCCTTTCCCATGGCCCCAAAGTGTGTCATGCTTATGCCGGATAGAATCAGGGCCAGATGAAAAACAAAAATAACTGCAAGGATCGGTATCACCACTGCAATGTTGGCAACAATGGCTTCCCTGCCGCGGCACAGAGCCATCCATACCATGGTCAGAATGCCAAACTGACTGAGGATTCCGGTATATGACAGAAAAGGGGAGAGAGCTGATGAAATTCTGCGCAGGGTCATACCGAAACCCAGTGGAAGAAGGACGAGGGTTGCAATTTTGATCATTATTGGAAGCTGTTCTATTTCAATGACCCGGTTGTTTTCCGTAAGATTTAGAAGCAGATCAAGGGAAAAGGGAATGGTAATAACTGCCAGGGAGTTGGCAATAATGGTAATCAGCATGGCATGTGCCATATTGCCTCCGGCACCTCCGGTCATGACCATGCCGCTGCTGAGGGTGGTGGGCATGACGGCAACCAGGAAGAGTCCGAGGATAACACCAGTATCAAGCGGCAGCATGGTAAAGGGAAGGGTGAGAAGTGGGGCGACCAGGAAAATAAGGATCAGAGCTGCAAAGGTACCTCTATAGTCGAAGACGCCCTCGCGGATTCTGCTGGTGTCGAGCACCAGACCGGAGAGGAAGAATATCAGAACAATGACGAAGTCCGGCCCATGGTGTGTTTTGAGCCAGATTCCCGCATCGACAGTGGTTCCCCCTCTGTCAGCCAGGGTGAGCAGGACAACGGAGACAAGGCCAAGGAGGAACCAGTTCTTTTTTATAGCGCTAAGCACAGTTGATTCCGGACCGCTAGAAACCGATTCTGGTTTCCAGATCAGTAATTTCTTTTTTCAGCGCTTCTATTTCCTCGCTACTCAGCGCCGGATTTTGAAGTTTTCGCTGTAATGCCAGAAGTACCATTTCCTCACGGTATTCGGCGCAAGTGTATCTCGTGTCGCTTGAAGGTTGGTTTTTAGGTGTGTTGTTCTGCATGAAGTATAGACCAGCGAATGAGAAAAATAGGAAGCGATCAGCCTGATTGTATCAATTATAATGAGAGGATCGATAAATCACAAGGTACAACCTCAGGTGGCTGATCTGTCCATGGTTCTGCCGGTCATGAGGCTAGCCAGATAAAGGATGAAACGGGAATGGCCAGATTGACGGACTCTTCAATTTCTGGTGGTGTCGGATCGATCGGCAGCTCAAAAAAGAGCATCTGCCGGCCTGCCCTGATCTGTAGTCTGTAGTTGGAGCCCAGGAACTGCCGGGCAACGACTTCTCCCCGTAAAATAACTTCGTTCTGTTCTCTGTTATCTGTCTCTTTGATGCGCGCTGCTTCCGGCCGGATGAGCAGAATTTCGTTTTGGCTGATGGTATTTGTTCCAGTAACCGGAAGCGGGTCCATAGGAGATTGGAAATAACCGTCTTTATCCATTTTACCATAAATAATGTTTTTGAATCCGAGAAAACGGGCGACGGTGGTATTGGCAGGAGTGCGATATATATTCTCCGGCCTGTCAAACTGCTCCAGTTTTCCATCGTGAAGTATGCCGATTTTATCTGCCACACTGAACGCTTCCGACTGGTCATGAGTTACAAAAAGGGCAGTGACATTAAGTGTCTTCAGGATTGAGCGGATTTCCACTGCAAGCCGGTCTCTCAGGGTTCTGTCAAGAGAACCGAGAGGTTCATCGAGAAGCAGAAGCTGAGGTCCCGGCGCCAGGGAGCGCGCAAGTGCCACCCTCTGCTGCTCCCCTCCTGAGAGGTCATCAATCCGACGATGGTCAAAGCCGCTTAAACCGACAACCTTGAGCATCTCTGCAACTTTTTTCTCCCGGTCTGTCCTTGACCACTGTTTCATTTCAAGACCAAATGAAACATTTTCATGGACATTTTTATGGGGGAAAAGGGCATATTCCTGGAACATCATGCCGAAATTACGTTTGTGTGAAGGGATTGAATGGATCTCGAGATTATTAAATGTAAAGCTCCCGCAATCTTTCTTTTCAAGTCCCGCAAGGAGACGGAGGAGAGTCGTCTTGCCGGCTCCGGAAGGGCCCAGCAGACAGAGAATCTCACCTTTTTCCAGGTTGAATGAAATGTTTTTCAGGAGGGGTTTACCCTCATAACTGCTTGAAAGGTTTTTAACCTGTAAGAATGTCATCTTCGTTTAGTGAACCTCCCTAGAAGCCAGAAACCGCCTGCTGTGACTGTCATTAAGATTGAACTCATTGCCATCGCCTGGCCATAGTTCATATCACCGGGGCGACTGAGGAAGCGGAAAATGGCGACCGGCATGGTGGGGGTATTGGGCCTTACAAGAAAAGATGATGCGCCGAACTCCCCCATTGAAATGGAAAAGGCAAATATTGCTCCAACCATTACCGGATTACGTATAAGGGGAAAATCAATCTCCCTCCAAACCTGCTGTGGCGATGCGCCAAGAAGAGCAGCCGCCTCCCGCAGGGTATGGGGTATCTGACGGATACCGGGCAGGATGCAGCGAACAACGAATGGCAGGGCCACCAAGCCATGGGCTATTGGTATGAGAGCAAGGGAATCCCGCAGGTTCAGGGGAGGTGCGTTGAGGGTGATAATATAACCGAAACCAAGAGTCACGGCAGAAGTCGCCAGGGGGAGCATGATAATTGCATCCAATAGTGGTCCACTCAGCCCGCTTGCAGAAGCAAGATATGTTGAAGCGAGAAGACCGAGCGTGACGGAAATTGCCATGGCGGCAAGGCCGAAACTAATGCTGTTGAGCACCGCATTTACTGGTGGTACAAAAAAAATTGACTGCGTCTTATCTGCAAAAAGTGCCAGGTAGTAGGTAATGGTAAACCCATCTTCACCGGTAAAGGAGCGAAGAAGAAGGGCCAGAAGGGGTGCAAGGAGCAGGCCTGACATAAAGAGGATATTTAGCAGGAGAAAAGATTTCTGCAGTCCTGTTGCCGCCTTTTTTTCAGTCCCTTTGATACTGCCTGAAAAAAAGCCGACCCTGTTGGCTTGTCCCAGACGGGCGTGAAGCCACATAAGGAAAAAATTGATAATTATCTGGATCAGTGAAAGTGCTGCTGCCATGGGAAGATTGAAAAACTGTACCGCCTGTCGATAGATCTCCACCTCAATGGTGGCATGACCGGGGCCTCCAAGAATGAGGATTACTCCGAAGCTTGTGAAGCAGAAGATAAAAACCAGAAGAGCGGCAGAACCGATTGCGGGGGCCAGCAGGGGAAGAGTTATTCTGGTTAAAATCCGCCACGGAGAACCACCCAGCATTCTGGCAGCCTCCTCTATGGTCGGGTTTAAGCGACTCCAGTATCCGGCAACAATACTAAGTACCAGTGAATAGTTATAAAATATATGTGCCAGCAGGAAAAAGGCCACCGTCTGATCAATCGAT
>JAFDME010000110.1 GCA_019306075.1 Deltaproteobacteria bacterium
GTTTTCAAACTTGGCACGACCTGGCCGCTCCCTGCAGCCCTGCTTGAGACTCTATTAAATAAAACGGAAAAGATTCTATTTGTTGAGGAAGTTCAGCCTTTTGTTGAGGAAAATGTAAAAGCGCTTGCCGCAGGACTTTCCAACAATCTCTCTAAAACAGAGTTTTTCGGCAAAGAGAGCAACCATATCCCGATGGTCGGTGAATTAAATCCTGATCTCGTAGTTGATGCCCTGGTAAGCCTGTTTGATCTGGAGTATGAAGCAGTACCGGCCTCCTACACCTTGAAAACCGGAGAAATTGTCAGCAGAGAAGTTCCGCAAAGGGAAATATCGTTCTGTCCCGGCTGCCCCCACAGGGCTTCTTATTTTTCAATTAATAAGATACTGAAACTGGACAACAGAGACGGCTTTGTCTGCGGAGATATCGGCTGTTACTCCATGGGAATGCTTCCGGGCGGTTTTTTTTCCATACAGACCCTGCACTCCATGGGTTCAGGGACAGGACTTGCCAGCGGATTCGGAAAATTATCCAAATTCGGCTTTAAACAGCCGGTATTGTCGGTTTGCGGCGACAGCACGTTTTTTCATTCCGGAATGCCGCCCCTGATCAATGCCATCCACAACAACTCTGTTTTTACCATGGTGATCCTGGACAACAGCGGGACAGCCATGACCGGATTTCAACCCCACCCGGGGCTTCCGGTCGATGCCTCCGGAAGAAAAGCCCCTGCCCTGGACATTGCCAGGATATGCACGGCAATGGGGGCTGAAACCAGAACATGTGATCCTTTTGACCTTGAAAAAACAGAGAGACATCTTCTGGAACTTATTGAAAAAGAGAGTGGTGTAAATGTTCTGATCTTAAAGCAGGCCTGTGCACTGAGCCCTGAAATAAAGAATAACAGACAGTTTGATGTCTCCATTGATGCAACACGCTGTGCGGGAGAGGAGTGCGGGTGCAACCGTCTCTGCACACGGGTGTTCAGCTGTCCGGGCCTGATCTGGGATGTTGACACAAAACAGGCGAAAATCAACGATGTTATCTGTACCGGCTGTGGGGTATGCGCGTCCATCTGTCCTGAAAACGCCATCATGAAAAAGGAGGTTCAGTCATGATTTCAAAAACCCTGAGACATGACCCGTATAATCTGATCATTACGGGAGTGGGCGGCCAGGGCAATGTAATATCTTCCCGCATTATAGGAAACATGCTCTCTGAAAAAGGATTTTTTGTAACCATCGGGGAGACTTTTGGCGCATCCCAGCGGGGAGGGTCCGTTATGAGTCATCTCCGTATTTCAGCAAAGTCAACCCTCTCACCCCAGATACCGGCAGGCAAAGCCCATATGGTTGTATCCCTTGAGCCCACGGAGACTTTGAGTGTGCTGAACGGCTACGGCAACCCCGGGGTCAAAGTGATCTGCAACACCAGACCGACCCATCCCATCGGGGTCATCTCTGGGAGGCTCTCCTATCCCTCCATGGAAGATATCAGGGAATGGATTAATGCCATTACCTCAAAAAACTGGTTCCTGAACGCAACTGAGATGGCAGCGAATATTGGTGATCCGATCTTTGCCAATATTATCATGGCCGGTGCCCTGGCAGCCACTGGGGATTTGCCTCTGGACAGGGAAACATTCAAACAGAGCATCGCTTCAAAATTCAGTGCCGATAAAGTAAAACTGAACCTGGAAGCCTTTGACCTGGGAGCAGGGATGATCACCTGAAATGCAGATCAGAGTTCAACCACAGCCGCATCCAGCGCATTCTGCATAACAGATTTGACACCATTTTTTGCTCCATTTTCGGAAGCATAGCCTTGAGAACTGAGGATCACCTGATGATTTTTTGCCTTCAGATTGAAATAAACTTTATCATCCTTCCCCGTCTTATAAATGTACTGTACCTCTTCTTCGGCATTGGTCCGAACAGACTCGATACCTTTCAGTGCCGCCGCCTTGGTCTTGTAGCCTTCGGACAAACCGATATTCTCGCCGTTGCCAGCCTTCAACCTGAATCGAAATTCATCTGCCTTATCCCGGTATAACTCAAATTTTCCCGCCATCTCATATCCTCCTTTTTCCATTGAAATAAACAACTGATACAGTCAAAAATAAAACAGAACAGAAGCAAGTAAAGAAATATCCTGAAAAAGACTGCATCAGCCATCCCCTTCTGTTGACTCTGCTCCTGAAAGCTCTGCCAGGAAGAAATTTATATCTTTTTCATTATTTTCACCTTATCTTCATCTACGGTTGTGTAGATTAGCACCTTACTCCAGAACTTTTGCAATAAAAAACAAGTAAGCGGAGACTCCGAAAAAACCTTACACCACAGAGAATGGATTTTCTGAGTTGCGAGGGCAACGTCCGGATGAGTGCTTCGCAAAAGTAACATTTTCGTTCAAAATCAAAGCATGCCTGAAAATGAGAAAGAACAACTTACAGAATTAAGCCGATAGAAAATGAAATCAATTTATCTGTACGGGGCCTTGATCTTCATTGTCTGCTTTACCATTTTTGCCAATAACGGAGCTCTCAATCTCGATATCATGGAAGTGCGGAATATCGTCACTGCCCGGGAAATGGTTCGCGAAAACAACTGGCTGCTGCCGACAATGAACGGTGAAATCAGGATCGCCAAACCACCGTTGCCAACCTGGCTCACAGCTCTGCCCATTTTATTGACAGGCAGTGACGACAATCTCAGTGCCTTACGAATTCCTGCTGGTGCAGCCGCTTTTCTGATGGTATTTTTTGTCTTTTTCCTTGCAGGAAAACTGACAGATGACCCGATGATTCCTTTTTTTTCTGCCGCCGCTGCCGCTTCAAGCGAATTTCTCATAATTATGGGCAGACAGGCCTCCTGGGATATTTTCTGCCACACCTTTATGCTTGGTGCAATCTGGCTGCTCGTTTCCGCCTGGCAAAAAGAGAAGAAATCATCCTCCTTATACCTCTTTGCCGGCATATTTATGGGCCTTTCATTTATGAGCAAAGGCCCCATCGCCTTTCATTCGATGTTGCTGCCTTTTTTGCTCAGTTATATCCCGATATTTGGATACAGACAGGTTGCACGACAGTGGAAAGGCAATCTGTTTTCACTTTTTATCTGTCTGATTATCTCTGCCGCCTGGCCTCTATATCTCTACCTCTATCTACCTGACGCATTTATACATACCGGAACAGCCGAGTTACATACCTGGGTTTATAAGCACCCTAAACCTGTCTGGTACTACCTTTCATTTCCTGTTCATTCAGGAATCTGGATATGCCTGTTTATATCAGCGTTACTCTATCCGTTATTTCATAATAAACAGTCTTCGTTCAGCGATAATGACAATTACAGATTACTCCGGCGGTGGATTATCTGGACAGTGATCCTGCTCTCCCTCATTCCCAAAAAAAGTACTCACTATCTGTTGCCTGTTATCGTTCCAACTTCCCTTATGATCGGCTTCTATATGAGATACCTGGTCTTAACCTTTCAGAAAGGGCGCCAGACAATTGCCGCCAGGACAACCATTGCTGCCCATGAGGCTGTCCTGGCACTCCTCTCCCTCAGCAGTCTTCTCCTTTATCTCTATTATATCATAAACACTGGCCAGCAGTGGCACATACAATCATACATTCCTCCAGTTATTTTTGCCGGAGTTGGAGTCCTCTCACTCTACTCTTACAGACGAAAAAAGATTTACAGTCTCCTCGCTGCCACTCTTATTTTTGTCTGTTTTTTCTGCCTGTTCATGCCGCCGGTAATTCTGCATATGGCACACCCACGCAGTTTCATGGTATTAAAAAAGAGTCGACTGGAAACAAAAGGAAAAAAACTGCCTTTTTACAGCTCTTATGAGATGGACATAAAAGAGATCTGGGCAGTTGGAAAGCGTGTCAAACGAATTGACATAGATAAACTCTCCTCGGTGCAAAAGCCATTGGCTCTTTTTTCCAGGAACCCTCCGAGCGAGATCTTACGGAAAAAACAGTTATTACATATGGATATCCAATCGACCAGATCATATGTGGATAAACGTAAAGGCGAAACATGGTATTTATCCATAATCAGTAAAAAATAGACAGACGACTCACGGGATTCGCCCTTCTACGCAAGGAAGGAACAGATTTCAAGGACTGACGAAATATTCCGTGTGTCTGATGTTTGTGATATTGAGAAAATATCCGGATCAAAAAAGTATCAAACATCAGATTTTCAAAGAGGGATTGATGATCAGCTCACTGGCAGAGGAATATCGGGTTATCGGCTTATGCCATCGACCCTCCCTCCACCGATGAATTTTCCACGCTGGCCCGGTTCAGCGGTATTCCCGAACTCCAGCGCAAAAGCGCTTTTCATGCTTTAAGTCATAAGGCCGCAGGACGCAAGACTGTGGCTATTTTGAAAAAACGATACGAAGAATACAATTTAATTGTTGCTCATCTCGGAGGAGGAATCACCATTGGCGCCCATCTAAAGGGTCAGGTGGCAAAAGATATCGGGGCTATGGCTACTGTGCTCAAAGGTTTCTGTGATGGCGTTATTCTGACCGGAGCATTGACCCGGTCAGAGAGACTGCTTGATATATTGCAATCCAGGATTTCTTTTATAGGCCGGGTTTTCGTCTTCCCCGAGGATATAGAAATGTATGCCCTGCTTGAGAGCGGCAGAGAGATTATTACCGACCGGTGGTCAATTATCCGTTATCAGTAAAACCCCCTTCAAATTCGTCAGGTTTTTTCAAAAAGAATGTTGTATGAAGACGATTCTCCTCTTTTATATTTCCACACTCTGCCTAGTAACGGCATGTTCTCCTGTTGTTGTCACATTCCCTGCTCAGACACCTCCCGCACCCGCCATTTCCAGCGATAAATTTACCTCATATGACAATAGTGAGTTGTCGATGAGGAGATGGCTCCCCTCATCGACAATAGACGGTGTTATAATTGCCCTGCACGGTTTCAATGACTATTCGAATTTTATCAAAGACTCTGCACCTGTTCTTAATGATCAGGGGTTGGCCGTTTATGCATATGACCAGAGAGGATTCGGTCAGAGCAAAACCAGGGGTAGATGGAGCGGCTGGCAGACACTGGCGAAAGACCTGGTTACTTTTATTGAGCTTATTAAGAAAAAATATCCATCTCTCCCCGTCTATGTCCTCGGAGACAGCATGGGTGGCGCGGTCGCCATAGTCTCTATGGCAGGGAATCATCCCCGGGTGGACGGTATAATACTCGCTGCTCCAGCTGTATGGAGTCGCTCTGAAATGGTCTTTTACCAGAGATGGCTATTATGGGTTGCTGCTCATACCATACCATGGGAAAAAGTGACGGGGAAATCCCTTGATATTACTCCTTCAGATAATACGGCAATGCTGAGGGAACTGGGTAGAGACCCACTCATTATCAAGGAGACACGGATTGATGTTCTCTTCGGCTTATCAAACCTGATGGACGAAGCGTATGGGAGTGCGGAGTCAATGAATGTCAACACTCTGCTCTTATATGGGGAAAAGGATGAAATAATCCCTCGAAAGTCTGTCATCCAGTTTTACAATCTGCTGCCGGCGGCGGGTCAGGGACAGCAGCAGATGATCCTTTATCAGGATGGCTATCATATGCTGCTGAGGGATCTTCAGTCTGAGCAGGTAATTAAGGATATTGTGCAATGGATCAGAGGTCAGGCTATCAGTACTTTCCAACCGGAGCCAGATAAACAGTGAACTGTTCTTCCCCATCCACCCGGATCAGCTCATCAAGAACCTCCTGGTCATAAGCGGCAATGGCGCAGGTTCCAGCCTGAATAGCCTCACATGCAAGGTAGAGATTTTGACAGACATGGCCGGCATCAAGCAGAATCACCCGATGTGCAGCCTGAAGATAACGCCATTCCATACGACGGGGAACCGTGGTCCAGACAAACACCACTGCGCTGTCAGCAACAAACTTCTGGCCCAGCAGCGCCCGGGAGAGTTCTGATTTACTCTGATCGTCCGCCGGGTATATTAAGACAAGTTCATCAGTGAGAGGCAGATAACGGTAGAGTCCCGGGGGAATCGTCTCAACCCTGTAAATAAAAAGATAGGTTTCAAAACTGTGCCTGGCTCCGGCTGAAGGCACAGTACGAAAAAAAGGTGCCTGTTTACCCGGCTTTCTCTGCCCCTGGGTTGCCCAGAGAAGAAATGCCAGTTCCTCAATTTTCAGCACTTTTTCACTGAACTTTCGCCTGCTTCGCCGATTACCAATGGCCTCAGTCAGATCAGTCTGCCGGACTGCAATGCTCCAAGCTTCCCTGCCGGGCAGGCCGATACGGGGCAACTGCGAATCAACCGGCTCCTGCAACGGTGGGACAGGCACTCCTCTGTTCTGGGCACTGCTACGAAAATCAATCGTTTTCCGAATAGTGTCCTTTAAAAAATTACGATACTCTTTAAACCCGTCCATAGAACGATTTCCTGTGACTATCGGCAATCAGACTATCCGTATAAAAATTCATAAAGAGCCATTCGCTGCTCAAGTGACAACCCGGTGAACTTCACTCCCACCGTCGTTATATTCATGGCATCGTCGCTCTTCTGCCCCCCTGTAGATTGCCAGATTTTTCTTACCGGCAATTCAGCGAGATGACAGCCCCCGGCGTCGATAATATCAACCGTCCATCCCTTTGGCAGGCTTTGCTCATGAAAACATTTGAAGGCAATCCCTCCCGGGCTGACGTCAACTACCCGCCCTACCCCCTGCGGATAAATAGTAACGGCAGTTGTAAATTTACGCCGCTTCTGTTTTCTTCGATTTTTCAGATTCAAAGCCACACTCTCCGATATTTAAAACTTCCTCAATAGTTCTCTCTTGTTCCTTTATGCAAATATCACGCCACCTTATCGAGGACAAAAAACTCCAGAAGCACACTACAATTACAAGCAGTTACAGCCGATCACCGATTGCAGCAAAGTACCGGGGAAGTTTTCGATCTGTTTTTTTTCGAATTGCAGGAAATTTGTTCCGGATTAAAGAAATAGAGCAAGCTCGAATTTCGTCAGATATTACAGAACTCTGCTGTTCCTGATCAGAAACAGAGAAATGATGCAGAAAAAAATTGTAAGGAAAGGAGAATCGGGTATCTTTTAAGAATCTGACAAGCTGATCGAAATCGAAAACAACCCCATGGAGAAGATAATAATGTTTTACAAATACAGTAGAGAAGGATACAGCCGGCCATTGACAGGTATAGAGCAAAAAACTCTGGTGTACGGTAAAAAAACCCTGATGGCAGAGTTCAGACTGGCCAAAGGAAGTATCGTACCACAGCATAGCCACCCGCACGAACAGGCCGGATATCTGGTTTCCGGCCAGGTTAAGTTCTCAGCCGGCAGTGAAGAAACCATCTGCAACCCCGGTGACAGCTGGTGTATTCGGGGTTATGAGGAGCATGGAGCTGAAGCACTGCAGGATTCCGTTCTGGTTGAGATCTTTTCACCGGTGAGAGAAGAGTACCTGCCTGAGGAGCTGGAAGAACTCAAAAAGCTAGACCAATAGGCTGACCCGAATAAATCGGAATATTTAAAATACACTCTTCAATTTCTCGGAATCTGCGTTTACCTGTTTTTCATTACAGAAGTTCTGGCGTAAGGTACTAAAAAAAAATTATGGCCTATTTACTGCTTACCCTGACAACACTTTTCTGGTCCGGCAATTTTGTCCTCAGCCGCGGTATGCATGCCGACATTCCCCCGCTCAGCCTCTCTTTCTGGCGCTGGGGCGTAGCCCTCCTTATTCTTTTATGCTTTGGGGGACACCACCTCTGGCGACAGAGAGAAGTTGCAAAAAAACACTCCGTATTCATTCTCATCCAGGGTTTGCTGGGAGTTGCCGGCTTTAACTCACTTATCTATATTGCCGTGCAGACTACAACGGCAATCAATGCCGTGCTGGTGAATTCCTGCATTCCTGTACTGATTGCGATATTTTCATGGATCCTGCATAAGGATATGATGACCCCAAGGCAGTGCCTCGGTGTGCTGATTTCCCTGGGCGGGGTGGTGCTTATCATAGCCAGAGGAGAAATAGACCATATCCTGACCATGAACTTTAATCGGGGTGACCTTCTTGTACTGGTTGCCGCCTCCCTCTGGGCACTCTATTCGACAAATCTGCGAAACTACCCGAAAGATCTCCACCCGCTGGCCTATCTTACAGGAATTATAATAAGTGGACTCTTTATGATATTTCCATTTTACCTTGTGGAAATATACAGTGGAAGATATATGGCAATAACCCCTTCCTCTATAGCTACCGTCCTCTACGTTGCCATCTTTGCTTCACTCCTTGCATTTATCTTCTGGAACAGAGCTGTAAGGATCGTCGGCGCCAATAAGGCAGGGCCATTTATTCACCTTATGCCGGCCTTCAGCACAATACTTGCGGTGTTTTTTCTTGGGGAAAAGCTTCACCCATACCATATCCAGGGGATATTGCTAATATTTTTTGGCATCCTCATGACCACATTTATGATCCGCCAGAGGTAAATATCTGATTTCTGCTTCATTATAAAAATATTGTACGAGCAGCAAGAACAGAGTAGGGTGATGAAGATTTAAATATGAGCAGGCAGATCGGTTCTCTTTTAAAAGACCGGCATCGACGAAATGCAGACATGAAAGTTTTGGAAAAGATAGCCTTCATGTAACTATTAAAACGATTTTCTACATTTGAAGTGGAGATTATAATGGCATGGCTGACATTGGGCACTGCAATAATCGTTGTTTTTATTGCCCTGGTTTTACTGCAGAAAAAATCTGCTGAAATTGCCGGACTTACAAAAAAAATAACCATTATTCGCCAGGAACTGGATGAAAAAAGCGGTGCACTGACAGAACTTGAAGAAAAGTTTGAAGAGAAAATGGATAAGGTGGTGCAATCCTCCATCCAGAAAATTTCTCACGCAGAGCAGGCAAAAGAGGAAGCAGTTCAGGCCGCATCAGACAACTACGAAGTTGCGGCAGAAGCCCATGCCAAGCTGAAAGAAAAAGATGCTCTTATAAAAGAACTGCAGGGCAACTGAGCAGGCAGTATTCGACAGAGACATCTGGTATTCTTAACAAAAAAAAGAATTCAGGAAGGTACCGCCCCGCAGACAGCACCATCTTTTCATCATCCCGCTATTCTCCCTGGAGATGTTTCGATCATCATCAGATGCAGAATCATACACCCCGTACATAGTCTGCTGACTGAATTGATACGTCTGCCAGACTATGCAGATCAGATCATTGAAAGATATTCCAAAGCTCATACATCGATAGAAAATATCAACTCAGCCAGACAATAACTCCTGTGAAAAATTGCCATAATACTCAATTCATACTGTTTTTCCATGTAGTAGTACTCTCCCTTCTTTTTGCTCTGACGGCAGGTGCTGTCGAGAAAAAGGAACAGAAGATACCGGTACCGGAAAGTACTCCCGTTGTTAAACAGGGTAAAGAAAAAGATCTGGCTGCATTCATCAAATATGAGACCGCGTTTTTCAAGAGCCTCGTTGACTTAAAACAAAAGGTGGGAAAGCTGGTCAATCCACAGAACTACCACCAGCAGATTGCTGAAATTGAAAAACAGGTTGAAAATCTTGGCTGGCAGGCACAGATGGCGAAAACCGATACGAATATGCCCTACGAGCAGTTATCGGTCTTTGATACAAAACTTGACCGGCAGGAGCAGGCCCCCAAGAAAATAAACAAACCGCTGACAAAAAATATTCAACAGCTGTCCAACTGGCTGGCGGAATGGTCACGAAAAAAAAAGGAGCTGGCCGAATGGAAAAAAATCGTCATCTCTGACACAACCCTCGGACTGATTCTCCGCAACGTTGAAGAATTGAACAAAACAG
>JAFDME010000111.1 GCA_019306075.1 Deltaproteobacteria bacterium
CTGCCCAATGAGTTAAATCCTGAACAGATCACCAGACTTATCGTGGTGGACACCAATCAATGGCATCGCCTTGACAGGATGGATAAGCTGAGGGACAGAACCGATATTAAAATTGATCTCTGGGACCACCACATGACCGGCGAGGGCAATATCAGGGCCGACCGGTCCTTTAGAGAACATGTCGGTGCCACAGTCACCCTGTTTGTCAGGAAAATGATAGCAAAGAACATTAAGCTCAGTTCCCTGGTTTCTACCGTAATGCTGATTGGATTATACGAGGATACAGGCCATTTATCCTTTCCGTCCACCACTGCTGATGACGCCAGAGCAGCGGCCTATCTTCTGGAAAACAGAGCAGACCTCAATGTTGCCGGTTTTTTTCTTAACCCTCCCTACGAGGAAACTCAGAAAGAGATTCTTTTTGAGATGATGAAAGAAACTGAAAAGACAACCATCAACGGCAATTCCATCGGTTTTAACACTGTCTATCTTGATAAAAAAGTGGCAAACCTGGCAGCCGTTGTCAATATGTACAGAAAAATCATCAATGTTGACGCTATATTCGTTACATTTGTCAACAATTCAACCTGCACAGTTATTGGCCGCAGCGGCGTCGCAACTATTGATATCGGGCTGATCATGAGCCATTTTGGCGGAGGAGGTCACAGTGGGGCAGGATCCGCCAGCGTCAAGAATAGCCTTATGTCTCCCCTCCAGATCAGAGAAAATATAGTCACGCACCTTGCAGCAGAACAGACAGGCTCCGTAACAATCGCAGATATCATGTCATTTCCCGTATTTTCAGTTGCTCCCGACTGCCCGATGGTTGAAGTTCAGAAACTTATGGCCAATAAAGATATACGAGGGGTAATAGTTGCAGAAGATGATGAAATCAAGGGGATAATTGTCCTCTGGGATCTGAAAAAAATAAAGAAGGAACGGCAGTGGAACAGCCCTGCAAAAGCTTTTATGGCCCGAAATATAGTCACCATTTCTCCATCCTCTTCACCGGCAGAGGCAGCACGGACCATAATAAATAAAGATGTTGGCCATCTGCCGGTAGTCCTCAACGGGAAAATGGTCGGTATCGTGACCCGAACGGATATCCTGACCTACTTTTATGACCTGATGCCTGATTAACCCGTGCCTCTCCCGGATTAAGGCGGAGGTATTGACTCATGAAAGATGCAGGTCAAGGGAAGCATACCTTCAGCACATCTTTAAAAGTTTTGACAAAATAGACCGTCAAACCCTCCTTAATATGATCGGGGAGCATCTCAAAATCTTCCCTGTTATCGTGAGGCAGCACGACTTCTTTCACCTTCGAACGGCGGCAGGCAATGATCTTCTCCTTAATCCCTCCTATGGGCATCACCAGACCACTGAGCGTCAGCTCTCCGGTCATAGCCATATTTGGCTTTATGGGGTGATTCATTGCCAGGGAATAGAGGGAACAGGCCATGGTTATACCCGCAGAAGGTCCATCTTTGGGAGTTGCGCCAGCCGGCACATGAAGATGGATTTGATTTTTCTTAAAAAACTCACTTACCCGGTCATTTTCCTTCATCAGGGACCGTACGTAGCTATAGGCAATTTCAGAAGATTCGACCATCACCTGCCCCAACTGCCCGGTCTGCTTAAAACCCGGTCTGCCGGTTGGTATCGGAATCGATTCAATGTGAAGCGTTGTTCCTCCCATAGTGGTATAGGCCAGACCGGTAATGACTCCGACACGGGGTTTATTGAACCGGTTATCTTCTGAGAAAAGCCTCCTGCCCAGCAGCTCTCTGAGCTCACTTTTGCGAATTCGAATATTTTTATCCGGTTTGGCAATAATTCTTTTAACACTCTTCCGTAATATCTTTTTAATACAGTTTTCAAGGCCCCTGACCCCCGGCTCCCGGGCATATCCATCTATTATCGAGACAAGCAGACTTTTGCTCAGGGTGATCTGCCTGGACTTCAAACCATGCGCCTTCATCTGTTTGGGAATAAGATGACGTCTGGCAATTTCAACCTTCTCAGCAAGAATATACCCCGGTAACTGAATAGTCTCCATCCTGTCTATAAGAGGTCCCGGAATTGTATCGAACTGATTCGCGGTACAGATAAAAAGTATCTTGGACAGGTCATACCGCACATCAAGATAATGATCGAGAAAGTTACTGTTCTGTTCCGGGTCAAGCACTTCAAGAAGGGCAGAGGCGGGATCCCCCCGAAAGCTGGCCCCAATCTTGTCTATTTCATCCAGCATAATTACCGGATTTGAGGAACCGCAAGTCTTAATTGCCTGAATAAACTTGCCTGGCATGGCACCAATATAGGTGCGGCGATGGCCTTTAATTTCCGCCTCATCCCGCATACCGCCAAGGGAAAAACGAAAAAACTGCCGCCCCAGACTCCTGGCAACCGATTGACCGATGGATGTTTTACCTACACCGGGAGGACCCTGGAGCAGAAGGATGGTGCCGGAGAGATCACCCTTGATCATACCTACGGATATCAGCTCAAGGATACGTTCCTTCACATCATCGAGACCATAATGGTCTTTATTGAGGATCTTTGCGGCCTTCTTGATATTGTAATTATCCCTGGTATACACTCCCCATGGCAATACAGTCAGCCAGTCCAGGTATGTACGGGTAACATTAAACTCAGGAGAAGAAGAACCGAGCAATTTCAGTTTTTCGATTTCCTCTTTTATCCTGTCCCTTCCTTCATCGGACAATACCCGTTTTTTGAGACGTTTTTGATATTTCTCTATTTCAGTCTGGGTATCATCTTTTGCCAGGCCCAGTTCTTTTTTGATCTCCTGCAGCTGTTGCTTGAGAAAAAACTCCCGCTGCTGTTTGGAGAGCCGTTCTTCGATTCTCTTGGAGATTTTTGCCTTAAGTTTGGTTATCTCCACTTCATTTTTGAGGAGGACCAGCACCGCTTCAAGTCTTTCCTGCACATCTGAAATTTCCAGTATTTTCTGGATATCCGTGCCGGAGGAAGTTGTCATTGAAGCTGCAAAATCAGCAAGTGAACCGGGATCACTGACATTAATTCTCTCAATAAGCAGAGACAACCCTTCCTTAAATAGCGGATTCAGACTAACAAGCCCTTTGATACAGTCGATAATGGCAACCGAATATGCCTTGAGTTCATCTGTATTATCAGCTATCTGCTCCTGCCAGTATTTGACCTCAGCCATAAAAACGGAATCTTTTTTCAAAAGAGCAATAACATCAAACCTGTCCAGAGCCTGGGCCATTACCTGCAATGGTTCTCCCGGCTTGTAGGGCGAAACCTGAACTACCCTGACCGCAACACCCACCTTATAAAAATCGTCAGCACTCTGAGGCGAATGAGCCAGCCCGTCTTCTGATGGTTTTAAGAGAATGAGACCAAAGTAAAGAGGTACATTCCCGTTCACATTTTTCAATACCGCCTGCTGCATAACAGAGTCATCGACGATAATCGGTCCCATCATCTTCGGAAACATGGGTCGGTCGTGGAGGGGAATAATCATCAGTTCGCTGGGCAGCAGGTCTTTTGCCACAACCAGAGATCTGGCCTCACCTTCAATAATTTCTTCTTTCGGGGTAACAACAGTATCGTTATCAGACATGCGCACTCTCCTTCTCAGTCACAAATTTCCTTGCTACTTACAACCTTCTGTTATTATGTTACAGCGACATCCCGGGAGATTTCCATCTGTTTCCCCGCCGCACCCCGATAGAGGTGGTTCGAGGTAAACTCTCTTCCCGGACTTTGATATTTGGAAGCACTGCACTATTCTCTGTTATAACATATACAAAAAGCTCATGATTACCAGTCAAAATTTCCCGTACTGAGTCAACCTCCGACTCGTCAACTTTTTCAACCGGTACAAAATAATTATGAATGTCACTGATGCTCTCAGAATAAGAAAATCAACCCGCGCCTTCCGTGACAAACCCGTAAGCCGAGAACAGATTGAAAAAATTCTCTCTTCGGCCAGACACGCACCCTCCGGAACGAACGCTCAGCCATGGCAGGTAGCCGCAGTTACCGGCGACAAAAAAGATGAACTGACCAGTGGCATGGAAAAGCTTTTCCGAGCAGGAGACATGGGTGGAATGGATTACCAGTATTATCCCGTTAAATGGAAGAATCCTTATAAAAAAAGAAAAGTGGAATGTGGCAGACAGCTCTATTCAACGTTAAATATAGACAGAAAAGATAAGGAAAAACGATATGAGCAGTGGGTGTCCAACTATCATGGATTTGACGCTCCCGTTCTTCTTTTCTTTTTCCTTGACCAGATTATGAAAACCGGATCCTACCTTGATTATGGCATGTTTATCCAATCGATAATGCTTGCTGCGGTTGAGGAAGGTCTGGCGACCTGCTCCCAGGCAGCGCTGGGCCAGTATCCGGAACTGATCAAAGAGATTCTCGGTTACGATCAGGAAATAGTCCTGGTCTGCGGTATGGCTGTCGGCTACGAGGACAAAGAGGCAGATATAAACAAATACCGCACCCCAAGAGAAGATATAGATGTTTTCTGTCAGTTTTTTGAATGAACAGTCTTTATTATTTTTCACCCCTGTCACATGCGCATATGGAGAAATGACTTATGTTTACTTTATCCGACATTTGCAATATAGCCATACAGATCGAACTTAATGGAGCTGAAATATATCGAAACGCCGGGAAAACGGCGAAAGATCCTGAAATAGCTGAAACTCTGACATGGATGGCACAAGAAGAAGAGAACCATGCCGAATGGTTCAGATCCATTCAGTCCAACCAGGTTCTAAGCTCTGAAGAGCAGGAAATGGAGGCTATCGGCCGTTCGCTGCTGCAGGACATCATGAAAAATAACAGTTTTTCCCTCAACAGTAAGCTGCTGACAGATGCGGACGAACATGGTGAAATTATAACACAATCAATTGAATTTGAGCGGGATACCATTCTTTTCTATGAGATCCTCCTCGATTTTCTCGACAATGAGGAGAGTGTCAAACAGCTGAAAAATATCATCAAGGAAGAAGATAACCACATAAAAAAACTGGGATCGCTGAGAGAGCGAAACGGATTTATTTCCTGTGTGTCTCCCTCCTGAAATTATTAAATCAACCCGATAAGTCGGAAACTTCTTTAGTCTCACTGGATAAGTGCCATGGGAATATATTCAATTATGCGAGGATCCCGATGAATAGAGAGCAATATATCAAACAGTTACACATTGACGAAAAAACATACCATTATTTTGATATTTTTGATCTTTCGAAACAGGGGATGGGAAAAATTGATCGCCTTCCTTTCTCCATACGCATTCTGGTGGAGAATCTGCTGCGAAAATATGACGGCAGTATTGTTGAAGAAAAAGATCTTCAGGCGATAACAAACTGGCAGAAAACATACGATTCACCCGTTGAGATCCCCTACCATCCTGCCCGGGTTCTTATGCAGGATTTCACCGGAGTACCTGCGGTTGTTGACCTTGCCGCCATGCGTGATGCGGTGAAAAAACTTGGTGGCAATCCTGCCAGGGTCAACCCTGTAATCCCTGTCGAACTGGTTGCCGACCACTCCGTCCAGATTGATTACTCCGGCACCCATGCCAGCCTGACTGAAAATGTGGCAAAGGAGTATGAACGAAACAGTGAACGATACAGTCTGTTAAAATGGGCACAAAACAGTTTTGATAATTTCAGAATTGTACCGCCCAATTCAGGCATCTGCCACCAGGTTAATCTCGAACACCTTGGCCGGGTGACATTTACCGAGACTTCAGAAGATAAAACCTTTGCCTATCCGGATACTGTAGTCGGCCTTGATTCACATACTCCCATGATTAACGGTATCGGTGTCATGGGATGGGGGGTCGGCGGTATTGAAGCGGAAGCGGTAATGCTCGGTCAGCCATATTACATGTCAATCCCCGAAGTAATCGGTGTCCGTCTTACGGGAAAACCAGGCAAAAAGATAACAGCCACAGATATCATCCTCACCCTGACAGAACTGCTGCGCAAAGAGAAGGTAGTGGAAAAATTTGTTGAATTTTTCGGGCCCGGAATGGAAAATCTCTCTATTCCGGATCGGGCGACAATCTCCAATATGACCCCGGAATATGGCGCAACCCTCGGTTTCTTCCCTGTTGACGAAAAAACCATCTCCTACCTGGAGATGACTGGCCGCACCCATCAGGCCGCCCTGACAGCAGCTGTCGCGAAACGCCAGGGACTTTTTTATACAGAAGAGGAAGACCGGGACTACACACGGATTATCAACTTTGATCTTTCATCCGTAGAACTCTCTCTTGCGGGTCCCTCCAGACCCCAGGATCGCATCCCTCTTGCCGGGATGAGATCAGCCTTCGGTGATATTCTCGGCTGCAACTTTGAACGGGACAGCAATACAAAGGAATTTTCAACTTTTATTGATGAATCAGGCTGTGAAACCTGCCGGGATGAATCCTGCCAGACTATAATCAAAAGAGACATTGACACCAGCATCAATAACTCTCCTGTCAAAATCGGTGACGGCAGTGTGGTCATTGCCGCCATCACCTCCTGTACCAACACCTCCAACCCGAGCGTCCTTATCGGAGCCGGACTGATGGCCAGGGAGGCGGTGAGACGCGGCCTCAAAGTTCCCTCTTTTGTTAAAACCTCCTTTGCCCCCGGTTCAAAGGTGGTCAGCAATTACCTGCAGAAAAGTGGCCTGATGCCCTACTTTGAGGCTCTCGGCTTTCATATAACCGCTTTTGGCTGCACTACCTGTATCGGAAACAGCGGGCCTCTCAACCCTGAACTGGAAAAAGTTATCAGGGAAGAAGATTTGAATGTGGCTGCAGTGCTTTCCGGAAATCGTAATTTCGAAGCGCGGATTCACCAGCAGATAAAATCAAATTTTCTCGCCTCACCCATTCTCGTCCTCGCCTTCGCCCTTGCAGGCCGCGTTGATATCGATCTAACCAGTTCCCCTCTGGCAACAGACCCCAACGGGCAACCGGTCTACCTCAGTGATCTATGGCCGGATCGTAAAGAGATTGACACCCTTGTCAGCAAGGTGGTCACCAGTGAAGTTTTTAAGAAAGAATATAGTCAGATATTTGACGGCGACGAATTTTGGAAGAACCTTCCGGTAACTGACAGCACTACTTATAGCTGGGGTGAAGATTCAACTTATATTAAAAACCCGCCTTATTTTGACGGGTTCAGCAACAGTCCCGCCCCCCACACGGATATAGTGGGTGCCAGAGCATTCCTTCTCCTTGGAGACAGTGTCACCACAGACCATATCTCTCCGGCAGGCGCCATCCCTGTGGAGTACCCCGCAGGCAGGTATCTGATAGAGCAGGGAGTGAACCCCGACGATTTTAACTCCTACGGCTCAAGAAGAGGTAATCACGAAGTTATGATGCGGGGAACATTTGGAAATATTCGCATAAAAAATCGTATGGTAACGCCTAAAGAGGGCAGCTTCACCATCAAATTTCCTGAGAACAAGGAGCTGTACAACTATGATGCCGCAGTCAGGTACATGGAAGAAAACACACCTCTCATTCTCCTGGCAGGTAAGGAATATGGTACAGGTTCATCCCGTGACTGGGCTGCAAAAGGGACCATTCTCCTGGGAATAAAGGCTGTTATTGCAGAATCCTATGAGAGAATCCATCGAAATAACCTGGTGGGTATGGGAGTATTGCCGCTGGTATTCAGGGAAAATCAAAATATCGATTCCCTGGGCCTCGATGGAACTGAAACCTTCTCAATTAAAGGACTTACAGAAATGGCTCCCGGCAAAGAGCTCCAGGTGACCGCGGAAAAACAGGATGGATCCAGAGTAAAATTTGAAGTTTTATCCCGCCTGGACACAAAGGTGGATGTGGCCTATTTTCGCCATGGAGGTATTCTGCCCTACGTTCTGCGTCAGATGATGGAAAAAGGGTGAAAAACAGATGTCTTCAAACAGATTGACACATTTACTGAAATCACTTGCCGGGGATCTAACACGTCCTGATGGTCATCCTTACACCTCCCTCAGTTTCTCCGCCGAGTGCCGGATAGCCGGCGAGACGGGACAGAGTCTGCGGGAAGTGGAGATACTGGCCCTGGAGCAGAATATTATCCCTGAACGGTACTGCCGGAACCAGACGTCCCTGTCAAATGAAGATCAGAAAAAACTGCTGCAGGCCCATGTGGCAATAGTCGGTCTGGGAGGTCTGGGGGGCACCGTCACCGAGATCCTGGCAAGAATTGGAGTAGGGAGACTTACCCTTATTGACGGCGACTGCTTTGACGAAAGCAACCTGAACAGACAGCTTCTCAGCAACCCCGGCAACCTTGGAAAAGCAAAAGCAGAGATTGCCGCAGAGAGGGTAAAGACAATCAACCCGGCCATCCAGACATATCCCGCTGAAACTTTTTTCAACAGTGAAAACGGCAGAGAACTCCTGCACAGTGTGGATCTGGTCGTCGACTGTCTTGATACAATCCCCGACCGCTTCACTGTAGAATCTACATGTCAGACTCTCTCCCTTCCCCTGGTGTCCGCGGCAATTGGCGGCTCCTGTGGTCAGGCCACTGCTGTTCTTCCCGGTGATCCGGGTTTGAAACTGATCTACGGCATACCCCGCAAAGCTCCGGCAAAAGGTGTGGAGGCAACCATTGGCACTCTCCCTTTTGCCGCCATCTATATGGCAGCAGTTGAATGTGCTGAAACAGTTGCCATACTGATCGGCAGATCCCCGGGACTGCAAAACCGTCTTTTTCTTGCCGATATCATGGAGCATACATCTGAACTGGTTGATTTCAGTTGAAAGTTCTGTTATTTTCATCGATTCCGCCATATGGATCAACCCGGCTTCACGGCTATACAAGTGAATATAGTTCACCTTAACCTTCAGGAATAGTAATGAAAGTAGGAATAATTGGGCTTCCCCAGACAGGGAAAAAAACACTCTTCCAGATACTCACAACCAGTGAACTGCGGGAACAATCCGGAGCACCGAAACCGGTTCCCGGTACCGCAGACATTATCGATGCCCGCTTTGATAAACTTGTTGAGATCTACTCTCCGAAAAAAAATGCCCGGGCAAGAATCGACCTGGTGCTGGTTCCCAGGATAGAGCAGGAAACCATCAGCAAGGGGTCAATTTTTAATGATATTAACGATGTTGACGCAATCTGCCATGTTGTTCGGGCCTTTGAGGATGAAGCAATCTACCATGCGGAGGGAAGTGTTGATCCACTGCGGGATGTGGAAACTGTAAACTCCGAATTGCTGATACACGATCAGATATTTGTTGAGAAACGAATTGAAAGAATAGAAACAGCGCTCAAAAAAATCAAAGACGAGACCCAGGCCAAAGAGCTTGAATTAATGAAAAAGATCCTGACCCATCTGGAGGAGGAACAGCCTCTGCGATTGATGGAATTTACCGAAGATGAGGATATGATCATCAGGAGTTATCCCTTTATTACCAGAAAAGAACTTATCCTCGCCTTCAACATCGGTGAAAACGAACTTGATGACACCACCCTTCTTGAGCAGATAAAACCAACCTGTGAAAAGGAAAAAATAGAGGCAATGACTGTTTCAGCCCAGGTGGAATCGGAAATTGCTCTTCTTGATTCAGAGGAGGAAAAAGCGGAATTCCTGGCAGACCTGGGCATTGAAGAACCTGCTCTCGGTGCGATGACCCGCCTCTGTCTGAAGGCACTGGGCCTTATTTCTTTTTTTACCGTGGGGAAGGATGAAGTTCGTCAATGGCTTGTACGGCTGAATTCTCCCGCTCCAGTGGCTGCGGGGGCTATTCACTCTGATCTGCCGAAAGGTTTTATCAGAGCTGAGGTGATGCAATACGACGAACT
>JAFDME010000112.1 GCA_019306075.1 Deltaproteobacteria bacterium
CCTCTGGTGGAGAGTCTGGGGACGTTAACGGGGAAATATCCCGCCAGGGATAAGATTACCTCTTCGGCTGTGGATCTGCTGGGAGAAGAGTCTATTCAACGTCTCCTTCATATCTCAGATACCAATAACCCCTACCGGTTTGATCTTCGCCGCGGAGCCCTTGCCAGGGTGGCAGGTGGCGGAATTCATTTCAGTGATGAAATTTTTAAAAACAAAAAGGATCTTGTTCAGGTTTATCTGGGGATCATTCAGAACCGCTGTGTTGAAATTGACGGGTATAAATGGCCGATTGACACTCTGATCGTAGCCACAAGCAATAACTCCGAATTCAACCGCTTTCTGGCTGAAAAGGAAGAAGCCCCGATAGTTGACAGGTGCCGTATCTGTTACGTTTCTCACAATACTGACTACAACCTGCAAAGCCAGCTGACTGCATATGCCATCGGCAGTGAGGAGAAAACCACCCTCACCGGTGATGCCATGCATCAGGACCCCAATCTGAACTACGCTGCATCGGTGGCTGTGGTTTTGACCCGCCTTCCCAGGTCAGAGAAGTTGACCCCCATAGAGACCATGAAACTTGCAGCAGGAGAGGTTGCCGGTGAGAAGAGCTTGAAGACCCTGTCGGAGGTGATAGATACCTTGAGTCAGGATCCTGATATTACCAAACGGTTCGGGCAGAAGGGGCTCGGACAGAGAAATCTGGGCCGCTCTATTCAGCTGATGCTTGAAAGCACTGAAACTAATGAGGGTAAGTGCATGTTTGCCTATGATGTGTTTCATGCACTTGAAAGGGTGGTGCTTGACTACGTTTCCGAGGCAAACGATCGCGCCAAATTTCTCAATGACCTGAAGATTGCAAGGGGACTTTATCGTGAACGCATAATGACGGAGATGTTCAATGCCTATATGGATGAACCCTTGGCAATCCGCAAAGACGTAATGAACTATGTCAATATGATCATAGGGATAGACGCGGAAAACCTGGGCAGTGATAAAATGTGGAAATACAAAAATCCGCAGACGGGTGAACTGCAGGCTTTGAAAATTGATGAACGATACATCAATTCCGTGGAGGATTGTCTTGGCCTGAAAACCAATGAGCAGAAAGATTCGTTCAGGACATCAATTAGAAAAATCTATGGCCAGAAAATTTCGGTCAAACCGGATTATGATTTTATGGATAACCTTGAGCTGGTGAAAGCAGTCACTGATGTTCGGTTAAAATCTGATATTGCCGGTTCGGGCAGCCTGATTGGAGCCCTTGCGAACAGGACCAACGAGGAAAATCAAAAGCTCTATGATCGGATGATTAAGACAATGCTGAACAAACTTGGTTACTGTACAACCTGTGCCCAGAAGACAATTGAGTATTTTTGTACCCAGGTTGACGAGAACTGATCCCGACTGGAATAACTCTCAACAATGGTCGCAGAGACGGATGAAAAAACAACTGAAAGCTCTCACCCATATTCCTGTTTACCCGCCGCCGCAGCAGAGTTTTGATACTCTTGATAATCTGCTGTTGTTCCCGGCCACATCTTCGGAAGAGTCAGTCTCCACAGCTTCGGTGCAGTCTCTTGATTATCTGCTTGCACGGGACAGGCAGAGAGAAAAGGATGGTTTTCCAAGGAAGATCCGAGTCGGCAAAATGGTTAAACCAAGCCAGAGCGGGGATGATAAAATCGTTATTGTGCCGACTACGGTAGAAGAAAAACTGCTGCACGATAAGGTGCATCCGGATGAAGAGGATGAGGGAGACGGCAGCGGCTCAGGAGAGGGTGGGGCCGGTGACGGTGAGGAAGGTGAGGTTATCGGGGAGCAGCCGGTAAGACCTGATCAGACAGGTCAGGGCGGTGCCGGGCAGGGGGAAGGGGGTTCCCATGATGTGGAGTCCAATGCCTACGATCTTGGTAAGGTTCTGACGGAGCAGTTTCAACTGCCCAACCTTAAAGATAAAGGGAAAAAGCGGTCTCTGACAAGATATACCTTCGATCTGACAGATACAAACAGGGGCTTTGGTCAGGTACTCGATAAAAAATCGACCCTGAAGAGGATACTCCAGACGAACATTGCTCTGGGGAGGGTAAAAGCGGAGAGCAGTGTCGACCCCTGTGACCTGCTGATATCGCCGGGAGACAGGGTGTACAGAATCCTCTCCAGGGAGAGGGATTATGAGTCCCAGGCGGTTGTCTTTTTTGTTCGGGACTATTCCGGATCCATGAGCGGGAAACCGACAGAGCTGGTGGTAAACCAGCATGTTCTTATCTATTCATGGCTGATCTATCAGTACGAGAACCAGGTTGAGACCCGCTTTATTCTGCATGATACCGAGGCCAGGGAAGTTGACGATTTCCAGACCTATTACAATTCGACAGTGGCAGGGGGGACCCAGGTTCATACCGCTTACAGCCTGGTGAACAAAATTGTTGAAGAGGAGAATCTGGAGCGGGACAATAATATATATGTGTTCCATGGAACTGATGGAGATGACTGGGATACAAAGGGAGAGAAGGCACTGCCTCAGCTGGAGAAGATGCTTTCCTATGCGAGCAGGGTCGGCATAACTATCGCTGAAAACGGCTATGGCATCTCGGGTCAGACCGAAGTTGAAACATATATTCGAAAATCTGGCTGGCTTGATGAAAAGAAAGAGTTTTTACGGCTGGACGTGATCAACCGGGAGAGTAATGAGAGCAGATTGATAGATGGTATCAGGGATCTTATATCCTGACAGACGAGAGGCAGGGTGATGGAACTGATAAGTCAGCATGCAAAGAAGATCATGGAGGGATGTAAGGAGCGTGCTCGTGACGCCGGGCTCAATTTCGACGACGAGAGCCTTGAATATATTGTAACAAATCGTGATTTTCTTCAACTGTCTCCTAAAAACATGATTCCGACACTGTATGATTACTGGGTTCAGGATGTTGAGGTGCTGCGGGAGAAGGGCCAGTATGAGCTTTATCCGAGCAACCCTTATGAAACGGTGATTAACACCCGTCCTCCGATCTCTTTTTACAATGATAATAACCCAGATTGGCTGAATGTCATGATTTTCTATCATGTAATCGGCCATATTGATTTTTTTCAGAATAATCTTTTTTTTCGACATACCTGGGATTACGACTTTTCCGGAAAAGCCCTGTCAGACAAGCGGTTGATAGCCAAATTGCGCTCTGAAAAGGGAAGGTGGGTCGACTATATTATCGAGTTCTCAAAATCCATTGACAACCTGGTTGGTTATTTTGGGCTGCTTTCTGATCTTGCCGGTAACAGGAACAGGGAAAAAATATCAATGGTCGATTTCTATTTTGATTATTTCCTGCAGGAACAGCCGGAGAATTCAACTGCCGTCTACGTTAAGGAGATAGAAAAATACAACGGGTACGTCAGAAAATATCCGGAGGATGGAGAGGGTCGTTTTGTTGAGAGCGTAAAGAGGAAATACAGTGAGTTTGAATCGTTTTATAAGAGAGCTCTGAAAGAGAGGAAAAAGAGCGGGCGCCTGGATCTTCTCCAGTTTCTTATGGAAAATTCGGAGTTTCTCAACAGAGAAGAGAATAGCTGGATGAAAACAGTGATGGAGGTGATACGCACAACTTCTCTCTATTTTCAGCCCCAGATCCGGACAAAAATCCTTAATGAAGGCTGGGCCAGTTACTGGCATGAAGAGCTCTTTCTGCAGGATGATCGAATAAAAGGGCACGAGGTGGAGTTTGCCATAGTCAATGCTAAAGTTACCTCAATGCCCCGGGTGGGCCTTAACCCTTATGCCCTCGGTATGCGGCTTTTCAGTCATCTTAAATCCCAGGCGGATAAGGGACGTATGTCGTATGATTTTGACAGGTTATACGGCCAGTCCAGGCGCAGCAGATATGATATGCAGACGGGAGAGGGGAGGGACTTTATATTTGCTGTGCGGGAAAATTTTTCTGATTCAATGTTTGTTAACTCTTTTATTGATCAGGGGTTTGTCAACAAATACAAGCTGTTCGTTGCCGGAAAACGATTGAATAAGGAACGAATGACCTGGGAATATTATGTGAAAAGCAGGAAGGCCAAAGAGTATAAACAGATGATTGTCGACTCCCTCTATCATCCCCCCTCCGTGGTTGTGAATGTTGATGAGAGCAATAGTCTTGTCTTAAACCATGTTTTTGAAAAAAAACCTCTTGTCCGGGACTATATCCAGGCAACTCTGCTTGGGGTTGAGTTTCTCTGGGGCGGGAAGGTGTCTCTTTACACTTCTGAGCCGGAGCCGGTAAAAAAAGAGCCGGATAAGGATCTGGCGGTGCCGCAGGAAACGGTTCCCCGCAGCATTACATGGCAACGGTTCAGATATTCGATGAAGGATAGAAAAATGACAAGGGTGCTGGTTGAATAGTACCTTACTCCAGAACTACTTTGATTACCCCTCTGTCGCAGTTTATGAAAATGGTGATTGTATGCGTGACTTGACCAGGGCTATCAACAATCTTGCCAAACAGCATGAGGAGCAGTGGTACCGGCGCTCTGTGCTCCCGTTCAGTGATTTTCTGCAGGAGGTTATCGCCCATCCCAGGCGCCTGCTGCGTGATGTCTACCAGGTTTATACCGATATGGTAAGTTCATATACCTGTGATGTCGGGAATGAGTCCGAGGGCGACCCTGAGAAGATAGAGTTGTTAAAGTATGACTGCAACCGGTTGTTTGTTGAGGGGGCAGACAGGCCGTTTTTTGCGGATGGGTTGTTTGCCAACCGTCTGATGCGGCATGTGGAGTCTTTTAAAGTGGGAGGGAAACAGAATAAAATTTTTATTTTCGACGGGCCCCATGGAAGTGGGAAATCGACCTTCCTCAATAATCTGCTGAGGAAGTTTGAGGAGTATGCCAACTCACCGGAGGGTTTTCGCTATGAAGTCGTCTGGCGGCTTCAGCAGCCTCATCTTGCCGGCACCATTCACAGTTCCGGTTCGTTTGCCGATAAACTTGCATGGGTACTGGAAAGTGAGGGGGAGGAGAAGCTGGCCGCCGGGCTGAAATCAACCGCTGCAGGTGATGATGGACCGGACGGTTACTTTGATGTCCCCTGCCCGAGCCACGACCACCCTCTTCTCCTTGTTCCTAAAGATATCCGGCGGGTTTTTTTTGACGATCTTTTTGAAAATGATGAGATTAAATGGCATCTCTTTACGGAGAAGAGCTATGACTGGATATTTGAGGATGAGCCCTGCACTATCTGTAACTCGATATATCAGGAACTGCTGAAAAAATATCAGGATCCCGCAAAAGTGATGGACTTTATCTTTGCCCGTCCCTTTGTCTATAATCGCAGGCTTGGGGATGGAATATCCGTTTTTAACCCCGGCGATAAGCCACTTCGCAAGAATGTAATGAGCAATGAAGTTGTGCAGAGAGGACTGAACAGGGTGTTTACGGGAGCAACACGGGTAAGCTACCTCTATTCCCGTTATGCCAAAACAAATAATGGTATCTACGCCCTGATGGATATCAAGTCCCACAATACCGAACGGTTGATGGAACTGCACAATATTATCAGTGATGGTGTGCATAAGGTTGAAGATATTGAGGAACGGGTGAATTCCCTGCTTTTTGCGCTGATGAATCCGGAGGATAAGAAACTGTTGAAGGATCTCTATGCCTTTGCCGACAGGGTGGAATATATACATATACCATATGTACTTGATATTAAAACAGAGGTTGATATTTATCGGGAGAATTTCGGCAAACATATAGATGAGAGCTTTCTCCCAAGAGTGTTGCTTAATTTTGCCAGGGTGGTCGTCGCAACCAGGCTTGTAACTCACTCTGATCTGATGGAGGAATGGATAACCAGTCCTGAGAAATATGAGATCTATTGTGACAGACATCTGCAGCTGTTAAAAATGGAAATTTTTACCGGTCATATACCTGAATGGCTGTCCGAAGAGGATGTGGAAAAATTTACTGCCGAACGGCAGCGAAAGATTATATTTGAATCGGAAAAAGATGGCTGGCAGGGACTGTCCGGCCGGGATTCGATCAAAATGTTCAATGAATTTTTTACAACCTATACCAGGGATGACAAACTCATTGACATGTCAATGCTGAGGGAGTTTTTCAGCAAATTCTGTGAGAAAAATCCGGATATTCTGGCAGAAGGATTTCTTGATTCCCTTCTTAAGATGTACAACTATGCCGTCCTTCAGGAAGTAAAAGAATCTCTCTACTATTATAATAGAAAGCAGATTTCCCGAAATATCATGAATTATATTTTTGCTGTTAACTTTGAGACAGGAGCAGAGGAGATCTGCGAGTTTACCGGTGAAAAAATTACGGTTACGGAGAAATTTTTCAGACATGTCGAATCCCGCCTGCAGGTGAATATCAAGGATGCTCCGGCCTTCAGAGCAAATACTCAGAAAGCATATACGGCAACAGCCCTGACCCAGGAGATGCTGCGTGACGGACTGCCGATAACGGAGACAACCCTCTATACCCATCTTTATGAAAGATATGTATATAATCTAAAAGAAAAAGTGCTTGAACCGTTTCTTGAAAATGAAAATTTCCGCAGGGCGGTAAAGGGTTTCAACCTGGAGGAATTTAAGGCGTATGACAAGAAAATTCAGCGTGATGTCACGTATATGATGACCAATCTGCAAAGGAAACATCACTATTCCCGGCAAGGTGCCAAAGAGATCTGCATATATGTGATTGATAATAATCTTGCGGAGAAATTTTCCGGCACTTCCTCTGCTTAACTGTCCATAGCTGCGGGTAATTTTTTTACGAGAGATTATCTCCCTTGACATGATTAAACAGAATAAATATCGTGGTGATATTGATTGTCAGGTGATTTATCTGTTGCAATTTTCCAATACAAAAAGAAAAGAGGAAAAATGATGGTTAGAAAACTGTTTGTTGTAGTTGTGGGCCTGATGCTTGCAAGTATGCCCGGTTGCAGTCAGGATGAGAGAGATGCAGCCGCAGATAAGGCAAAGAATACCGTAAACAAGGCTGTAGAGGTGACTAAAGAAGCTGCCTCCGATGCAGCTGATGCCACGAAGGAGGCAGCGCATAAAGCCACCGAGGCAACGAAGGATATGGCTCATAAGGTTTCTGAGGGAACTAAAGATGTTGCCCATGAGGCATCTGAAGAAACCAAGGAAATAGCCGGCAAAGTCTCTGAAGAAACTAAAGAAATAACAAGCGAAGCAAAGAAAGTGGTGGAATAGCGGCGGATTACAGTTTTAAACCTGTGTCGCCTTGAAGAAACCTGTCAAAGGCGACACATGTTTAATGCCATGATGTTTTTATCCTCTGGCAAGTCCCGGTATCAATGATGGAGGAATGACCAGAACAGGGCACGGTGCCCGCAAAAGAGCCTCTGCCGTCAGTTTTGAAAAAGATTCATCCTGGGGACTTTCTCCGGTGTCAAGGGGCAACTCAGTTGAAGTACTCATTACCATCAGATCCGCCCCAGCGTTTCTGGCCAGTTTTGAGAGCTCTCCTGCCGCATCCCCGTCAGTAACATTAATGGCATAGTTATCGAACGCTCTCTCTTTCATCCGGCCCACATAAGCCTCTGCCACTTTTGATTCACCTTCTTTGATCAATTCTTCAACATTATCACCACCGTTTAAACGGCCTATCCCGTAATATATCAAAAGCCTTGCGTTATTTTCTTCAGCAAGGTTCAAAGCAAAATTAAAAACATGGTCACAATATTCAGTCAAACAGGTGTTATAAAGAATTTTTTTATACATAGTTTTGATCTCCCTGCTTTTCCATAACGGTTTCCAGCTGAAATTCTCATATGGCTGCAGTGCAGACCCGATAATCCGGTCTGCACTCTGCATGCCCCGGCATCAGTTGCCGAGAGTATCAGCCACAGCCTCTTTTTTAAGATGCTCTTCCCATTTATCACCCCAGAGATCCGGAACAGTTTCGTCAACCTGCATAATAGACTCCCAGCTGATGCCTATTTCAGTAAAAATGTTTTTCAAATCCTCTTCACTCGGCGCAAGCCATATGCAGTAACGAACACCCTTGTCCTCATTGTAGTAAGTTCTGATCCATGTTCCTACTCCTCCGACATTTGCCAGTTTACGCCAGTTGGCTTGTACTTCTTCACAGTCAATACCGGGATTGTTATGCACCATCATAAATTTGTTAAGCTTAGCCATGATCAGTCTCCTTTTGTCCAGGTTGAATTATGCTCTATTTTCCCCGTGAGTGCGCACTCAAGGTTGAGTTACATGTTACAAAGCATCAATCATGCCATATTTTTTAATAAGTCATATTTGTTGTAATAATGTTATAATTACAGAGTGTTATGTGTGATAGTTTTCTGTTTTATCAAAAGGACTATTATTGAGGATTGATTATTCTCTTTTGGTACTTTTCGCCTCGGAGCGGCAGCCAGGGTAGCTGTGTATAAAACAGGGCATTAATATTTGTCTGTAATATTATATTGTTACCTTATTTTCGAGACAGGTGTTGACAAGAGAATAAAGAGTTACTTATGATGATACTTCTTTCGCCGGGTGGCGCCACCGGTGGCGCTGCGATAAATCAAGGGGGATTTTTTATGGAAACGATTGTCGCCGAACTGGAAAATAATGAATTTGTAAAGTTGCTGCTTGAGTCAATTGGTGACGGAATTTTTGTTCTTAATAAAGATGGCCGGATTATTGCCTGGAATCCGGCAATGGAAAAAATTGTCGGTTATACAGCAGACGAGGTAAAGGGTAAGAGTTGTAAAATTTTACGTTTTAATCAGTGCATTGGCAAAGATTGTCCGACAGGTGTACAGGACTGCGGTATTTTAAAATATGGCAGAGTTGAGCCGACAGAATGTCTGTTGACTCACAAAAAAGGCCATAACCTGTCGGTCACCAAAAACGCGAGAACAATAAAAAATAAACAGAATCAGATAATAGGCATAGTTGAAGCGGTAACGGATTTGACGGAACTGCACAATGTTCGCTTGAAAATGGAAAAAGCTGCCCGCCGCCTTGGAGAGTTGAATCGGCTGGGAGGCATTATTGCGAAAAGCCAGGTTATGCAAAACGTATTCACGTTTATCAAGGCTTCCGCAGCAAGTGAAACTACCATTCTTATTCAGGGAGAAAGCGGGACCGGAAAAGAACTTGTTGCAAGTGCCATTCACTCCATTGGAGAACGAAGAGAAAAGCCAATGATAACTTTAAACTGCAGTGCCCTTTCGGAAACGCTGCTGGAAAGTGAGCTTTTCGGGCATGTCAAGGGCGCATTTACCGGTGCCATTCAGGATCGTACCGGCTGGTTTGAGCAGGCGGACGGCGGTACCATTTTTCTCGATGAAATCAGTGAAGTCACGCCATATATACAGGTTAAACTGCTTCGGGTACTGCAGCAGAAAGAAATTGAACGGGTGGGGGAGTCGAAAAAACGTAAAATCGATATTCGCATTATCGCAGCTACCAATAAAGATCTTAAATCAGAGGTGGATGCGGGAAATTTCAGGGAAGATCTTTTTTACAGGTTGAAAGTTTTTCCCATTTATCTGCCGCCTCTCAGAGATAGAAAAGAGGATATTCCTCTTCTGATCAATCATTTTATACGACTGAATAACAAAAAAGCAGCAACCAGGGTAAAGGGAATTGCAAAACCGGCTCTCAAGGCTTTTATGGATTATTTCTGGCCCGGCAACATAAGAGAACTGGCAAATGCAGTTGAACACGCATTTGTTCTCTGTTCCGACCGACTGATAGAATTGGCGGATCTGCCGTTGGAGATAAGGGAGCCGGAGCGGCCAACACCGCAGG
>JAFDME010000113.1 GCA_019306075.1 Deltaproteobacteria bacterium
TCATCCTCTCCTCCAGTCTCGTGCCCGTTGGACATCTGGTGCAGTCAGCAGTTTTTTTGTAATCTGCCACAGAGATTCAGCGGGAAAGGAGGAGCGGACGTTTTACGGTTCCACAATGAACAGTCGCTCTGCTTTATTCCAGCGGATACGTTTCGCCTTCACACCTGCTTCCTCGACTTCATAGACCCAGAATCCCTCATTACCTTCTGTCACAGCACTTCCCGCACAGTATATATCACAATTCAGCCCGTTCGCCGGAACATGATATGTTTGATGAACATGTCCACAGAGAATAGCCCCCGATTGAATCAGCCGGCACTTATCAAGAAACCGCTCAGCATTGATAATGCCATGCAGTCTGGTATCGCTGGTCCCATCTGCCAAAAGAGGCGCATAGTGAGTAATAATAAAAATAAAACGGCCGCGAAGGCGATCATCCGCCAGGATTTCATCAAGTACATCCAATTGCTCCTGAGGAATAGATCCGCTGGACATCCATGGCCATGGATTTGGACGTGCACTGTTAAGGGCGATCACTCCAACATGAGGCCCTGCAAGACGAATTAAAGGCCAGTGTCCACCTCGACAGTATTCGGGCATATCACTGTAGAGCACAGAACGGAACTGTTCGAAAAAGAAAGAATGACTCTTTACTTCATCCACGTATATATCATGGTTACCGGGCACGGTAATAAAGTTTTCAGAGGGATGCATAAGCGGATCAACAAGTAGTCTGGCCTCTTTTAGTTCCGATTCCAGCCCCAGTGCAGTATAATCCCCGGTATTGATTACCAGGTCAATATTATTCGCCTCCTTAAAACGAATAAGTGCCTCTATTTTCTCCCGTGCATCATCAAAGATTTTCCCCCTTCCTCTCAGCAGGTTTATCGCGCCCACTGCACGTTTGCTGAACCATTCTTTCCACTCCATATTATGAACAGCGATCCCGATATGGATATCACTGAAGTGCAGTACTCGTTACGGTAAATTCATAGTTCAACAGTCCATTTATTTTGAGTAGCACTCAAACTCAACTGCGATCAGATACCTTCTTCTGATTTAGCAAGGGTTGCAGGAGGGTGCCGGCAAACAATCCCGCAGCGAGGCACGAGCGTGGACGTTTGCTGGTATCCCCCTGCAACACTGCGGTCCAAAGAACTACCAATTATTGTACCCGAAAGCCACTTATTACGATCAGAATCCCTCAACCATACGGGTGAGCTGGAAATAATTAGCAAAAAGTGTCCTTATAACAGCAACATAATTATACCTTGCCCGAGAGAGATTAGTAATCGCATCCAGCAGGTCCGATTCCCGCTGAAGTCCCTCATCGTACTTCATCTGGGAAATTCGCAAATTTTCTTTGGCCTGCTCTATGGAACGGTTTGCAATATCAACGTTATCCAGGCTGACACGGAAATCTACAAAAAGATTATCAAGATCGGTAACCATCCTGTTTGTCAATTCCGCCAGATCATAGCCCAGGGATCTGGTCTGCAGCTTGGCCCTGCTTACACTGTTTTGTGTAGTAAACCCTTTAAACAGATTCATTGACATTACCAGTTGCGCCCGCAACTCCTCATTATCAACAAAACTGTTTCCGATAGTTGAATCATCATCGTACCTCCGATAACTGCCTACAGCATCAAGCCTGGGATAGTACCCGCTGGCAGCTGACTTCGCCCGAAACTCTGTTGCCTTTACTCCTGCCTCAAGCACTTTTATTTCACTGCGGGATGCCAGCATCCTCCCCTTGTATGTATCTTCATCAATAACCGTCGGCAAGGTGGTAAAATCAACAAAATCGAGGTTGGATAAGACAATATCGCTGCCCACTTGAAACGACAGCCTCTGCACACTTTTCTGCAGATCCGCGTCAGCTGCCTGCAACCTGATATCAGCGTTGTCATAATCTACACGGAATTTCAGCAGATCGTTCTTATCTATCAACCCCACATCATATCGCCCCTCTCCATCATGAAATACCTTTTCCAGTGTCTGATAGGCAGACTCGGCAACCTTTCTGTTGGCCTGCCTTTCATATACGCCCAGATAAGCCAGAGCAACATCAAGCTTAAGATCCTGCCTGATGCCGTCAAGACGGTATTTTTCCACATCTTTTAACATCTGGGCAGAACGGATATTATACTTGTCGGCAAAACCTGAAAACAGGTTCCAGCTGATGCGCCCGACTGCAACACGGTTATTCCTCTCTTCGATAAGGGATGACTCATCAAGTGAATTAACAGTGTACAGAACATCCACCGAAGGATAATAAGCCCCCCTGGCCAGAAGAATATCCTTCTCACTCCTCTCAAGATCCGTCATATAGCGTTGAATAACCTGCCGGTTTTCCAGCGCCATATCCTGCATTTCAGCCAGATCAGCGCCATAAGACGCAGAAGAGAACAATAAAATTGATACTATAAGACTAAGCTGCTTCATCTTTTCGACTCCTCTCGAATCTGATAACAAAGGTCAATAGGGCGGGTATAACAAACAGGGTAAACATCGTGGAGAGAGTGAGCCCGCCAAGAAGAATAGAACCGAGCCCACGGTACAGTTCACTCCCCGATCCGGTTGCAACAACCAGCGGAGTCATGGCCAGCACACTTGTCGTGGCACTCATGAATATCGGCCGTATCCTGGTTCTCACGGCACTGGAAATGGCTTCCTGCGGGGCCATGGACTGGTATCTGACATTATTCAGCGATTGATGAACAATAAGAATCGCATTATTCACCACCGTACCGATCAGAATTATAAAGCCCAGCATGGCCAGGATATCAAAACCCTGGGGTTTAATAAAGGTATTAACCGCCGTGAGACCAAGGAATCCTCCGGCAGCGGCAAGAGGAACGGTAAAAAGAATAATAAAAGGGTAGAAAAAATTTTCAAAAAGTGCAGAAAGCAGAAGATAAGTAATCAGAAGAGCCAGAAGAAGGTTCCATTTCAGAGCGTTTCCTGTCTCAATGAGTTTATCAGCATTTCCGCCAATGGAGATAGAGACGCCTTCAAGCTTTCCTGCACCCGCCAGCGGAGCAACCAGCTCATTTTCAATAATTTCAATGGCGCTCTGCAGGGGCAGGTCGGCAGGGGGAGTTACCTGCAGGGTAATTGTCCGCTTGCGCTCAAGATGATTAATCTGCGGCATGCTCTGGCTGTACCTCAGCTCCGCCACATCCCCCACCTTGATCAGATCTCCAAAGGCATTGACAATGGTAGCCTGCAGAATAGCCTCGGGAGTGGTAAAGTCGGAGTCATCGCCTTTCATCACCAGATCGATCTGCTTTACACCTTCCGGACTGAAATCGTCAATCTTTCGTCCATCCATTAAAATATCTACATAGACGCCAAGATCCCTTTCAGAAAGGCCATTTGCCGCAAGCATCTCTTTTTTAGGAATAACCAGGATTTCTGGATAGCTGGTCTCAAGAGATGGAATAGGCCGCACCTGTGCCCCCGGTATTTTCTGGCGGACAGCACCGAAAAGCGTCATCGCCCCGGCGGCAATGGAATCAATATCTTCCCCGGAAATATTGACTTCAACCGTCCGCCCGGCGCCAAGTCCCTGTTCAAATATTCCGGCCTGTATACTGACGCCGAAGATGCCGGGAATCGAGTTCATGATACGGGAAAAAAGCGGGATCAACTCAGCCGCCCTCGTCTCTTCAGTGGACATGCCGCCAAAGAGAGTAAACCTGTCTGCTCCCACGTAAAACATCGCTTTAATCTGCGGGAGGCCGTCCTTCCCGCCTTTCACGTAGTATGGTTTAGACTGTTCGTAGATAGTGCGTCCCATCTCTTTCAGTTTTTCAACCGAATAGCCGGGAGGGGGAACAAGAATATTTAAAATCAGATTTCTATTCCCCTGGGGCAGGTACTCCGCCGGCGGTTTCAGCATATAGACAAGACCCACTGAGAGGGTGGTGAACAAGACAACAGTGAGCAGACGGGTGAAAATATTCTTTTGGCAGAGACCGGAGATGGCCATCATTATCGACACAAAAAAAGGACCGGCAAAACTGCGCTGCAACCGGTTTTTCTCTTTACTCTCTCTTTTTCCATAGAGCAGATTAATAAGTGTCGGAATAACTGAAATCGATACCAGAAGGCTGATTATAATGGAAGATGTGATGGCAATGGCAATATCCCTGAACAGCTGTCCCGCCTCCTCCTGCATAAAGATAACCGGTAAAAATACCGCCACCGTTGTTGCCGTCGATGCAAAAACCGCCCCCCAGACCTCTTTAGCACCATCGTACGCCGCCTGGTATGCATTTTTACCGAGCTTTCGGTGCCTGTCTATGTTTTCCAGCACGACGATAGAGTTATCCACCAGCATACCAACAGCAAAGGAGATCCCTGCAAGACTCACCACATTCAGGTTTCTACCGGTAAGCCAGAGAAAAACAAATGTGCCTATGACAGAGACAGGAATGGCTACAGCTGTTACCAGGGTGGTTCGAACACTGCGAAGAAAAGCCAGCAGAACACAGATGGCCAGCAGGCCACCGATCAGCACATTTTTCTTCACCAGATCGATAGCGGTGTTGATATAGGAACGCTGGTCATAGACAAGTTCAATATAGATGCCCTTATCGGCCAGGGTTCCCTGGTTGAGCCGGTTAATTTCATCCTCAACCTTATCACTCATTTTGAGAACATTTGTACCCGTCTCCTTGGTCAGCCCCATAACAATTATCTGCTCCCCGTTATGGAGGACCGCGGCCGACTCTTTTTCATAGCCCTTCTCAATGGTGGCTACATCCCTTAAATAAACCCGCTTTAGCCCATCATCATAAACAACAACATCAAGGGCATCTTCAGGGGATTGAAACTGACCGATTGTCCGTATGCGATAGTTTTTCCTGCCAATTCCCAATACCCCGGCAGAAGTCGTTTTGTTTGCCTGCCGTATCACACCCGACAGCTGGTTGATTGATATTTTATTCCGGGCCATCTTCTCCATATCCAGAGTTACATGAAGTTCCTCTTTGGTTCCTCCGAAGATGAAAAGGGAGCCAACTCCTTTAATCCTCTCAAAACTCTGACGGATATTATTTTCAAAATAGGTGAGATAGTGGATTATATTTTCCTTATTATCCTCCCGTGGCTTCACCACCATCCAGATAATCGGGGAATTATTGGCTCCCGCCGCATCTATCACCGGTCTATTTGCATTATCCGGATAACCGGAGACTTCATTCATCTTGTTTGAGACCCTCAGCAGGGCTTCATCCACAACGGTCTCAAGTTCAAAGGAGAGAGTGATTTCACCAAAACTGTTATAACTGGAACTCTCCATTTTGGTGAGTCCCTGCAGCCCCTTCAAAGCCTCCTCCTGCCGTTCGATAATTTCTTTTTCAATCTCACGGGGAGTTGCCCCGCCCCAGATCGTACGCACGGTAATCTTCGGTGTCTCCACATCAGGGGTGAGCTGGACCGGTAATTTTGACAAACCGATAAGCCCAAAGGTGATAATGAGGATCACGGCTACCGCAACGGTAACCGGTTTCTCAAGAGAATATTTGACTATATCCATCAGTTCTGTTCTCCTGCAACAACTACAGCCTGATCAGGACGCAGCCTCTCATTTCCTTCAACCACAACGGGCAGACCCGGAACAATATATTTGGTGTCAACAGCCACCCGGTCACCGAGGAAGGCGACAATATGCACAGGAAGAATCACCGCTTTTCCCTCCTTTACAGTGTAGACGAAATCTTTGCCTTTAAACTTAACAAGGGCTGCCCTGCTGAAGACACTGAGTTCCCGTTTATCGCTGCTTGGTACAAAGACATTAGCAGACATATTCTGGGCAACAAATTCCATGGCAGGAATCTTAATTTTCAGAAAAATATTTTTGGTTTTAAGATCAGCAACGGGATCAATAGCCAGAATTTCACCCTCCACCTGCTTATTAAAACCATTAATAAGCACCACAACTTTTTCCCCGAGCTGAATATATTGCAGAAATTTTTCGGCGATCGGCGCCCGCACAAAAAGATCATTGCTCGATCCGATACTCACAAGATTCTTTCCCGGCTGCACCCAGGCTCCGGAATCAACATTTTTCATCAGCACCACACCGGCAAAGGGGGCGGAGATCACAGAACGCCGCTTTTTTATGAGCAGCTTTTCCAGTGTGTCTGCGGCAATCTGTTTTTCCTTCTGCGCATCATGATAGGTGTAAAGCGCATCATCGTAAACTTTTTCACTTACGCCGGAACTCTTATAAAGTCGCTCCAACCGCTTAAACTGTTTCTCGGTATGTTTTATCCGCAAACCAATCTGCTCAATCCGGGTTCCGGCAAGGGAAATTTCCCTGTCAAGTATCTCGGTATTCAGGCGAACCAGGGTATCACCTTTTTTCACATGATCGCCCTGACTCACCTCTACCGCTTCAACAAGACCCACTACTTCGGTTGATATCTCACTCACCCGTTCGTAGTAGATTACTCCGGTGACCGACTGATTTGTAGACACATTTTCCCTGACAACCTGGCCAAGAACAACTTTGGCAGGTGGCGGTCCCTGTGCACCGGCAACAAGACAGAGCAGGAAAAAACCGATTATTGATAACGATACTATTCTCACGTCCATTCTCCTTCTGAACATTATTTTCTGACCCGACAAATCGAAAGATTTACGACTCTCTCCATTCGCTATCTGTTACTGACATTATGCAATATTTTTTTCAGTACCTTCAGTGCCGTTCTCCTCTCCTCCGGAGTGACACCTGCCACTACCTCGGGAGTGAGTCCTCCAAAGAGAAGTTCAACCTCAGCCAGCAGGGCCTCACCTTCTCCGGTTAAAAGTACCAGGGTGGATCTCCGGTCATCAGGATTGTTGCGGCGGCCGATTCGTCTCTTCTTTTCAAGACGATCCAGTATCCTGGTCATATTTGCAGGGCTCTTCCCGACAAGCTCGCACAACTGGCTCTGAGTACGTCCGTCTGCAGGAGACAGCTGCTTTAAAATATGGAGCTGCTCAACGGTCAGATCATGTTTTTTCAACTTCTGATCTGCATATTTCCGCATCGCCTGACCGCAAATATATATCTGCCGTCCGATAGATTCTTCTTCACATGAGTTCATTTCTTGCCCCATTAATATTTAACTGGGCAATTAATATTCTGTTCCTCTTTTTAAGTCAAGAACGGTGTAAAATTTCTGACTTTTTCATAAAAATATCTATTTCCTCGACACTGGTATTAAAAATTACTATTCTTATTATTCTGCAACAACAATTGGTTTTTGCCTTTTATTCCGATGTGCTCTTTTCTCTCTTAACGAACAGGAGGAATTATGGTTTATCTTTCCCGAACAGCCCTTTTCTTAACAACTCTATTGCTCCTCAGCAGCTGCGGCTACAACTCCCTGCAACAGAAAGAGGAAACCGTATTTAAAGCCTGGGGCGATGTTGAATCCACTCTCCAGAGACGCGCAGACCTCATCCCTAATCTTGTCGAAACTGTCAAAGGGTACGCGAAACATGAGGCTGATACCCTGGAAAGTGTGATCAACGCAAGGGCAAAGGCAAGCTCTATTCAACTAAGCACAGACGACCTCTCAAATCCTGCTGCTATGCAGCAGCTTCAGGCCGCTCAGGGAGGGCTCACATCCGCCCTGTCAAAACTGATGGTGCTGGTCGAAAGATATCCTGATCTGAAGGCAAACCAGAACTTTCTTGATCTTCAATCACAGCTTGAAGGCACGGAAAACCGGATTAATGTGGCCAGGCAGCGGTATAATAAAACCGTCGAAACATTCAACGGGGCAGTACGAAGCTTTCCTGCCAGTCTGACCAACTCTCTCCTGCTGCACCTGGAAAGAAAAGAATATTATAAGGCTGATGAAGGGGCAAAGGCTGTTCCCAAAGTTAAATTCTGATGGCGTGGTGAAATGATATGATTATAGGACCGGGAAAAATCATACAGCAGTTTCTGCTGCTCTGGTTCCTCATCATTTTTGCTCCACTTTCAGTCTCGGCACTGACGGTTCCTCCCCTTACCGGGAGGGTGGTTGATAATGGAGCCCTGCTCTCCCCCGGGGCGATCGAGCTGCTGGAGAAAAATCTGGCGGCATTTGAAGCAAATGAATCGACCCAGATCGTAGTTCTGACCATAAATTCTCTTGAAGGAGAGAGCCTTGAAGACTTCTCTCTCAGGGTTGCAGAACAGTGGGGGATCGGTCAAAAGGGAAAGGATAACGGCGCCCTCCTGTTTATCTCCAGAAATGATAGAAAAATTCGTATAGAGGTGGGATACGGTCTTGAAGGGTCACTTACCGATCTTACGGCCGGTCAAATTATCAGAAATATAATTAGTCCCCGGTTTCGGAATGGCGATTTTGATCATGGAGTGATTGAAGGTGTGTCGGCGATGATTAATGCTGTACGTGGGGAATACGCAGCCTCCCCTCCTCCCTCCGGCAATCAGAATAAAACTGGAGACTTCGGTGGTATCATCATCTTTCTGCTGTTTGCTTTTTTAAATCTGGGTAGAATGTTCCATAAACATAAATGGCTTGCCGGAGGGTTGGGAGCGGTTATCGCACCCCTCCTTGGCTTCACTTTTTTCGGCATCGGCGGGCTGATACTGCTGCTTCTTATTCCCGCCGGTTTACTTGGTGGACTTCTGTTTTCCAGTCTCAGCTTTGGTTCCCCTTCAGGACGGTCAGCAGGAGGCTACTCGTCGGGTGGCTTTGGCGGAGGCGGATTTGGGGGAGGAGGGTTCAGCGGCGGCGGGGGCGGTTTTGGTGGCGGCGGTTCCTCGGGAGGATGGTAGAATGCAGACCCTGGCGCAAAAATTTTTGACAGCCGCAGAACGGAAGCGGGTGACGGAGACAGTCCGGAAAGCTGAGCAGATCACTTCAGGAGAAGTTGTGGTTATGATCGTCTCCAGAAGTCACAGTTATCCTGCTGCAGCAATCACCGGTTCAGTCTTCCTTGCTCTGCCTTCAGCTCTACTTCTCACTTCGATTATTGGTCCTCTGGTGTGGCTCGGTTCGCAGAATCTATGGCTTTTTCTGACCTTCTTTGCCCTCCTTTATCTCCTTTTTCTGCCCCTGCTCAATCGGAGTGACACCGTAAAACGGTTTTTTCTCAACCCGAAACAGGTGAAAGAAGAGGTCGAACGAAGTGCCATTACCGCTTTTTTCTCTGAACAACTCTATAAAACAGAACGGGAAAACGGCATTCTACTCTATATTTCAGTGATGGAAAAAAAAGTATGGATCCTGGCAGACCGCGGTATTAATGAAAGAATAGAGCAACCGATATGGGATGATATTATCGTCCAGCTTACAAAAGGAATCAAAGAGCAAAAGCGGTGTGAGGCAATCTGTGAAGCGGTAAAAAAGACCGGGAAAATCCTTGAAGTTCATCTCCCCATCCGTGAGGATGACCGAAATGAACTCCATAATATTATTATCCGCTGACTGTTCTTTCTAATGCGGGCAATGCCCGCATTACCAGGTTGTTTAGGCTGAAGGCCGAAGGCTGTTAGGAAAAACAGAGAAAAAACTTAAAGTTATCTTCTTATTTTTTATAACAGAAGTTTGCCAGTAAGGCACAACCTCCTTAATCTTCGAGAATATCGCGACACCATGATATTGCAGCCATAGCCTGGGGAAAACCTATAGTCGAAATAAGGAGAAGGAGAGTCTGGTATATCTCTTCTTTCGTTGCCCCTACCTTCATCGCTCTTTTGGTGTGGGAGTGAACAGCCCCTTCAGATTTTGCGGTGGCAGCTGCTGCAAGCTGT
>JAFDME010000114.1 GCA_019306075.1 Deltaproteobacteria bacterium
CCTACAAGTCCTGCAGCATGCCAGGTGGAGCCGCTTGTCAGCTCGCCTTTATCAATAATTACTACATCCTTCCATCCCATTTTGGTCAAATGATACGCTGTACTGCACCCTATGATACCACCACCGATAATGACAACCTGTGCACTGTCCTGCATGCCTCTTCCCCCTCCAGACGAATTATGCGTTTTTAAAAAACGGAATCTCATCGCCGGATAATTAATATTTGGTTATTTAGAGCCTCACTCGAAAATTTCTATAATAAAAAATAAGAAACCAGGTAATACTTATTGAAACTGTATGGTTGAATATGCCATCATGGCGCTTATCGGGATTGGTAACAGCCCGATAAGCGGGATGTCCCCACAGCTCCGGCCGGTTACATTATCTGAATTTAATTTAATAATGCCGTAAAAATTCAAAAGATACCAACCCCGGCCGCCCCTCAGGCAGTGGACAAAAATCGCTCACCCCCTGCAGGCAAAACAGGGATAATTTCTTATAAACTTCGTGCGATAGTGTTGTCAAGTGTTTATTTAATACAGAAACAAACATAACTGAAAAATATCTCTGACCACTAGTAAATACATAGGATATTTGCGGTACAGCAAAGGAGAAATATAAACATCATCTTTGCAAAAAAGTGGACATTCAAACAAAATCGATCATAACTGGTTAAAAGAGAGAGGGGAGAACAAAAAAGGGGGCATTGTACGCTCTACTGTCAATATTGACGGTAGAGCGTACAATGCCCCCTTTTTATGCTTCTTGATGTCTTACTGCTGAAACATTATGCAGCCGGTTATTTCTTAATCCACCGGGGCACCTGAAATTTATAGTCGCCATAAGGTTTAAGAGGCGGGTCAGTGAAAAGTGCAACAAGTTTCCCGTCCTGCACCTGATAGTGAACAATGGGAGCCGCCGGCTGAGCATGCAGGGTATTATTCTCACCGAATTTAATCCTGCCCTGCAATCCTTCGTATCCCGCTTCTTTAAGATGCTTGTTCACAGCCTTGAAATCATACTCATCCCCAACCGCTTTTACTGCGTCAGCCCAGGCCATCACACTGGTATAGGCTATCCATGAACCGGCAGGAACCGGGTGCTTGTAGATACTCATATACTGATCCACCCAGGCTTGTGATTTACTGTTCGGTGCCTTTGGTGCCGGCATACCCGCGGGCATTTCACCTACAATACCATCCGCATCTTTACCCAGAGTTGTCAGTACTTCAAGGGGGGTAATGGACCAGCCGTAGCTGAGAATCGAATTGGTCGGCTGCTTAATGAACTGACGAAAAAAGGTTATAACTTCCTGCGAGCTGGGAATCTCTATATGAATAATAGCGGGATTGATCCTGCGAATTTTAGTTAAAATCGGCCCCCATTCGTTGGTGCCATAGGGGACGGTTTCACGTTTTGCCACTTTCCAGCCAATTTTTTTGAATCGTTTTGACAGAGTATCACCTACTTCCATTCCCCAGGCATCATCGGTATTGATGATAACAATTTTTTTATTGGGATATTCGTAGGGCAATGCGGTCAACATACTAAACATGCTGTTCGCCTGGTCCCCACCGGTATCAGTTATAAAATAGGTATTGGAATACTTTTCAGGGTTACTTTTATAAACATCCACCGCGGGCATTGCTCCGTCATCACAGAAGAAAGGTGCATCATATTTACCATAAGCGCGAATATCCTGTCCCCATCCTGCCCATCCTGCATGAACCGAAGCCACCTTCATTTTGCCGCACAGGTAATTGGCACCCTGCATGACAACTTCCGGAGCAAACTCCTGCGAGTCAAAGCGAACAACTTCAAGCTGTTTGCCAAGCAGGCCACCGCCCTTATTTATCTCGTTGATCGCCATATCGATGCCCTTCCAGTAATTATCACCGGAACCCGCATAGGCACCTGTCTCGGCCAGAGGAACTCCAACTTTAATAGTATCAGCAGAATACCCTGATACGCCTGACAACATAACAATCGCACAAACAACAGCCAAAAATCCGGTTTTTTTCATTTTACGCCTCCCTGTTTGATAACAAACACGTTGATAATAAACATACTCCTCACACATCGATCACTACAGCAAAATCAAGAAAGATACTCTCCCGTCCTGCCCGCTTTTTGACGTGAAGATATTAGTCGTATAATCGGGTTGACCAGACCATCCCGAAGAAACAGAACCAGTACGACGACAATAGCGCCCATTATCAGAGGACGATACATGCCCATGGGTGCCAGAAACTGATTGAGAGTTACAGTAATGACTGCTCCCACAACAACACCCGGATACTTACCTATTCCACCGATAACTATCATGATCATCAGAATTGTAAATACATCCATACTCAGCATCCTGGTCGACAGCATTCCTACATAGTGCGCGTAGAGAGCCCCGAATAGCCCGGTAATGAAAGAGGTGAGACCAAAGACCATCAGTTTATATTTAAAGGCGCTGATCCCGAGACTTGCAGCAAAATTTTCAGAATCCTTCAGAGCAAGAAAAGCCGTCCCCCAGTAAGATTTTATAACCAGAACAAGGATTATAGTGCAGATAATTGTCAAAAAAAGTGTCAGATAAAAAAACGGCACCAGGTGCTCCGAGCTGAACGTCATACCAAACAGACTGACAGGAGGAACGGTGAGAATTCCCTGGGCCCCTCCGGAACCAATTGCCCTGCCCATGGGGCCTCGTAAAAAAGGAACCAGGGTCATATGAACAGCAAACGTAACCAGAGCAACATAGGGTCCTGCAAGTTTAAGGCAGGGCAGCCCCACAAGAACTCCGAAAAGTCCGGTAATCACTGCCGCCAGTAAAATTGCATAGACAGGTGGTACATGCAGCGAAACTGACAGAATAGCAGATGCATATGCACCTACAACGTAAAAGGCGACCTGCCCGAAAGAAAAAATTCCGGCAAATCCCATAATAACATCCCAGCAGGAAGCAACAACCGCCCAGATCAGTATCATAATGAGAATATTCATAATATAGTCAGTGCCACCGAAAAAAAGGGGCATTACTCCCATCAGACAGTAGAAGCCGACTAAAATAACGACCATGCGTTTAAGGCTCATAATTTACTCTCTCCCCATCAACCCCTGGGGGCGTATTGCCAGGGTAACCAGAAGCAGTGTCAACGTTGCAATCTGCACATGAATCATGCCAAAATACCAGCCGACAAATGCCTCCAGCATCCCCAGAATAAAAGCGGCATACAAGCTGCCGCGAATCGATCCCATACCGCCAAAAGCGGTAATTACCCACGCTTTAATCATGATATCAGTGCTGCCCATGGGGTCGACAAAATTTTTCTGGCAGAGCAGAATACCTCCAAAACCAACCATTATGGTTGAAATTGCAAAAGTGGCTGCAAAAATAAAATCTTTTGGAATACCGACAATCTGGGCACCGGCAGGGTTCTGGGCAACAGCCTGAACAGCCATTCCGGTACGGGTGTTATTCAAAACCCAGCCAAAACAGAGCATGCCGCTGACGGACAAAATAAAAATAACGATATCCTGCTGAAAAAGAACCACCTTGCCGATCTCCACAGTGCCATCGATAATGGAGGGCAGAGATTTTATGCGGGGCCCGAAAACGGACTGGTAGCCAAAATCCATGAAAAGTGATAATCCCAGTGTCAGCATCATCACCTTCATTTCCCAGTCATCATATTTCCGCAGAGGAGCGATTAACACCTTTTCAAGCAGATAACCGACAATGAAAAAGAAGGGGACGGCCAGGAAGAAAACAGAATAATATCCTCCTACCACAGTCAGCGGAATGAGGAGCAGCCAGGCGAAATAGCCGCCAAGGTTATAAAAAGATCCGTAAGCGAAGTTAAAGGCCTTGGTCACACCATATACGAGCGTCAATCCCACAGCCATCAGCGCATATACAGAACCGTTAATAAGCCCGCTTATAAACACGTCAACTATTTCAAGAAACATTTCCCGCTGTACCCTCCCTGCGAAATAAAGTTACACCTGTCGCTGCTGCTTCTTTTACAATCCAAGAAAAATTTCTCTTAACTGCTCATTATTGAGAGCATCTTCTTTTTTCCCTTCAAAAGATATAGCTCCCTCCTCCATGATATAAATTTTATCCGCCATCTCAATTAATTGCGGGATATTCTGTTCAACAATAAAAACGGTTTTCCCCTGTTTACTGATCTCCCTGATTATCTTACTGATCTCCACCCTGTAGCTTGGCTGCAGCCCCAGTGCCGGCTCGTCGATACAGAGCAGATCGGCATCGGACATAAGTCCCCTGGCAATTGCCAGCATTTTGGCTTCACCACCGCTCATGGTTGAAGCCATCTGGTTATGCCGCTGCATAAGTTTGGGAAAAAGAGAGGCAACCCATGCCATATTTTTTTTCTCACTGGCTCTGGCGCTCCTGGCATATGCGCCAAGCTTGAGGTTCTCTTTCACCGTCATATAGGGAAACAGTTCCCGATTTTCGGCAATATAAGTAACTCCCAGATTAACAATTTTCTCTGATGGCAGCCCGGCAATCTCCTGGCCGTCATAGAGAATCCGACCGTCAATTTTCTCAACCAGACCACAAATCGATTTCAGCAGGGTACTCTTGCCATGTCCATTGGGCCCGAGCATAATTACTACCTGTCCCTGGCCCACAGAGAGTGAGACATCCTTCAGGATATGGGACTCCCCGTAATAGGTATTCAGCTTATTTATCTTCAGCATAGGAATCACCCAGATAAGATTCGATAACTCTCGGGTCACTGGTAACTATTTCAGGCCTGTCGCAACAGATCATACGACCTGACTCTATAATCAGCAGCGTTTCGGTAAGTTCGGTCAGTACCTTCATAAAATGTTCAATGATAATTACAGTAATACCAAGCTGTTGATTAATTTTTTTGATCAGATCCATCAGATCTGCAATCTCACCCGCATTGGAACCGGCCATGGGCTCATCCAGCATGAGAATCTTCGGCTTTGTGGCCAGAGCAGCCCCTACCATTAATTTTTTTTTCCCCAGCAGATTGAGAAGCCCTGCGTGTTGAAGCCGCTCTTCCTCAAGTCCGACAAAATTCAGTACCTCATCAGAATGTTTCTTATCCAGTCCACCTCTCGCACCAAAACGACTGCCGACACGAATAGTCTCCTGAACGTTCAGGCTTGGAAATATTTCGGGCACCTGAAATGTACGCGCAATACCTTTTTTAGCGATACGATAGGGAGGGAGACCGGTAATATCCTGTCCATCAAATTCAATCCTGCCCTCATACCTGTAATTACCAGTAATCAGATTATAAACAGTCGACTTTCCTGCCCCATTGGGTCCGGCTATGCCATAGATCTGTCCCTCTTTGACCTCAAAATTTAAACTGTTGACGGCTACGAGTTCACCAAATTTTTTTGTCAATCCATCTACTTTGAGCATACCGGCTCTCCGCTCACATTAAGACCTTAATAAATTTTCCCTGATATCTTCAACCTGTTGCCTGGCCTCATACCGTGATAAGCCTGATGTCCAGGGCTTCCATATCATCAGTAAAATCCTTCGACATTTTAATATTGGTAATGAGAACATCTATCTCTTTTGGTTTTGCTATTTCCATCGCAGCAACCAGTCCAAACTTACTGAAATGGGACATGATAATAACTGAGCCTGTTGTATGACGAATCATGGCTCGATTGATGGCTGCAATATCCTGACTGCTCGCAGTCAATCCTGCCCGTAAACTGAACCCGTCTACGCCCAGAAAAACCTTGTTCGCATTGATTCTTCCTATCATTTCAAGCGCTGCACTGCCCGCAGTCGCACAGGTCACTGAATTATATCTGCCCCCCAGGCAAACCAACTCAGCCACCATTGTCTTACCACTGATCTCGGCAGTAACACCATGATTATTTGAAAATACTGTAAAGGGCATTTCAGGATCAGTAAAAGATAAAATCAACGATGCTGTTGCCCCTTCACCGATAAACACAACGTCATGGGGCTCAATCAATCCGGCTGCCTTTCTGGCAATTTTTTCCTTTTCTTCCGGGTTCTCTTCCTTGCTCTTACGATATTTGAATTTATCTGTCATACGCTCATGACGAAAAACAGCGCCACCATGGGTTCGTTTTACCATACCCTGCCGCTCAAGAGCGTCCAGATCCCGCCGTATGGTCATTTCCGAAACTTTCAGTTCCTGACTGAGCTGAGAACTCCTCGCCGTATAATTCTGTTTAACAATTTCCAGAATCAATTGCCTTCGTTTTGCAGGTAACAGACCACCTGTTGTTCCCATACCATCTCACCAGTTGTTGTACGATTAAATTTTAGTGCCTTACTCCGTAAACGCTGTAATTAAAAAACAGGTAAGCGCAGACTTCGAGAAATCGAGGAAGGTCATTTAAAATGATACAGTTGAATATACTTCCATACCACTTACCCAGTGATACTAAAACATTCATGATTACCACTCAAACTCAGCTGCCAGCAGATAACTTTCTTAAAATTTAGCTGGCAGCACTGCGGTTCAGTGGTAAAAAAATCAAACTTGTCGGGTTCGATTGCCTTGAACTCCAATCAATATATATGAAATGTTTGAATATGTTGTCAAGTGTTTAGTGAAATATATAAACGAACATAGATCTACAGCAGGAAAGAGTACTGCAATGTCATGATTTACAGGAGTTACAGCAGATTGCAGGTTACTGTCAACAACAAGTTTACATTGGCTGATGATTTTTCGAACATTACTGCAAACACATTGGATCCCTTCTCGGTCGAGGTCATATATCCCCCCGCGTCCGACGGCAAGCTCTTATGCCCGTTGAAAAATGTTCTACTTCAACATCAGGGATTTGATAAATTCACAGGTTTTACGGCTCCCTCCCTGTTTCATCGAAATATACCGGTCAACCTTCTGCCGGATATCTGCTTTATCGACAGGATATTCCAGAGAATCAACAAGCAGACTGAGAACTTCTTCTTTTGAATTACCTTTTTGTACCAGTCCCTGCTCAAACAGTTCCTCCCCGACCCAGAGGAAGTCGGAAACCGAAGGACCAGTGACGGGAACAACCCCATGCATAAGGGGCTCAATAAAATTCTGTCCCCCCAAAGGGGCCAGGCTGCCGCCGACAAAAACTGCGTCCGCCCTGCTGAATTCCTTTTCCAGCTCACCGAAAAGATCCCAGAGCACCACCGAGAATGATCCCTCCTCCGTATCTGCCGATCTTAGAGTCCAGCTGATCTTGTTTTCGGTGAGTAATTCCCCCCAGCTGTCAACCCGGTGCATATGACGGGGAAAAAGACCGATCCGCAGATCAGGAAATTGTTCCAACAGTTTTTCTATCAGATAGAGGACCTCAGAGTCTTCCTCCTTTCTCACCGAAGCCAGCAGCAGATAGCAATACTCCGTTTTTCCCCCGGTATCAATCAGGCTCCCCCGCATCCTGTCAAATTTCATATTGGTTACATGGAAAGTGTCCGGCTGATCAAACAGGGTGATAAACCGCTGCCGGTCATCTTCAGAAATTGCCAGAATAGTGTCGGGTTTAAGCTGCCTCCACAGGGATGCCACCTTTCTATAACCCTTGAGGCTTTTCTCAGTCATCCGCCCGTTGACAATTATGACTTTTTTCCCTGCTCTTCTCATCTCCGCCATCAGAGCAGGCCATATCTCAAGTTCAATAAGTACCAGCAATCGCGGATCGGCAATTTTTACAGCCCGTTTCACAAGGGAGGGGTTGTCAAACACCATATAGGCAACAGTTATCCTATGAGCCGAATTGCCGAGATTTTTTTCCAGAATTGTTCTGCCCTGGGAGGTGTTGGTAGTGATGAGGATGTCCAGCCGCTTATCACCATCAAAACATTTGACAATCTGTCCTGCCAGATAAGCCTCCCCTGCCGAAGCTGCGTGAATCCACAGATCCACCCGGGAAAACCTCACCTCCTGCAGAGTACGTTCAGCAACTCTCTCCCTGATCCTCCCCGAGCGAACAAGAAAAGGGGTCACACAGTACCAGAGTAGCTGATAGGCAGTGAGAAATGACCGAAGTAGAAGGGGTTGTTTCATGAAAAATCAGATGGTACCGGCAAGGATGTCCCGACCAAATTTTTCGGCACGCTGCATCTCCTCCGGATGATCAAGCACGGCTTTCCTCCTGTCAACACCTTTGACCAGGAACTCCCCGCCATATTCCAGGTCCACCGCGTCAAAAATATACCTGGCGGTGAGCACACTACATTCAAAGATTTTCGGCCCCTTGGTTGCAGCAGCAGAAACCAGATACGCCTTTCTCCCTTCATCCTGACGAAAACGATCCCTCAGCAGATACTTGCGGGCCCACCTTGCCTGCATTCGATCTCCAAAAATTTTGCACTGAGCCGACAGTCCGTAAAAATAAACCGGGCTGACCAGAATCACCCGATCCGCATCGTCAACCGCGCTGTATACGCTCTCCATATCATCATCAAGAACACATTTACCACTCTTATCACAGCCGCCACATCCCTGGCAGGGCCGCAGATTGAGATCATTAAGCCGAATATATTCCACCGTTCCCCCACTCTTTTCTATGGGAGTAACAACAGCTTTAACGACGATTTCACTGTTTCCATTTTTGCGGGGACTACCAAGAAGCACAACTACTTTCATAAATCAATCTCCTTCAAAATGACTTTTAATAAGGAAAAGAAGAAAAATGCATTATATGTATAATTTTCACAGGAATTATCCCGGTAAACTCTATGGGGTTTTTGAAGAATTGGCAAGAGAATGTGTTAAAAACACTTGTCTGGGAATGAGATCTATTGTTAAATATGTCTCTCAATTTCCTTATTTACAGAGAAGCGAACGAGCAGATAATAAATGGAACCAGAAACACCGGTAGTTTTTGCCATAAAGCGCTATGCCCTGCACGATGGACCGAATATCAGAACAACCATTTTTTTTAAGGGGTGCCCCCTCGGCTGCCACTGGTGCCACAATCCGGAGGGAATAGAAAGAGAAATCAGGGTTATCACCCTTGCCAAAAAATGCGTTGGCTCCGGTGAATGTATAAAAATTTGTCCTGAAAATGCGCTTAATCTCAGCAAAGGGATCATCTACCGTGATGTGGAGCTCTGTTCCGGCTGCGGTCGCTGCGTAGATATCTGCCCGGCTCTCAGCCATGAAGCTGTCGGCTGGGAAACCAATACCGAACAGCTTATGGAAGAAATCAAAAAGGATCTGCCCTTTTTTGATCAGTCCGGCGGCGGTGTCACCTTTTCCGGTGGCGAACCGTTGATGCAGCCGGAATTTCTCCTTGACCTCCTTCAGCAATGCGGCACCCTCGAGATCCACCGCACAGTTGATACAAGCGGATTTGCACCGACAGAAATTCTCCTGACCATAGCAGAACATACTGATCTTTTTCTCTTTGATATAAAACATATGGATGATAAAAAGCATCGCTTTTTTACAGGTGTATCAAATGAACGTATACTCCATAATCTCAAAACTCTTTCGGAGACAGGCAGCCATATACGGGCCCGCATACCGCTCATTTCAAGTATCAATGACGATGAAAAAAATATCAGGGCAACGGGACTTTTCCTGACAGAGATAGCTCCCGTGCAGGGAGTGGATATTCTGCCCCATCACAATTCCGGCATGGCCAAGTACAGAAAGCTTGACCTGAAATACCTGGGCTCTGAAATGAAATGCCCGGAAGAGAGCCGGATAAACAGAACAGTATCAATACTCAGGGAATATGGACTTGATGTCCACCTTGGAG
>JAFDME010000115.1 GCA_019306075.1 Deltaproteobacteria bacterium
TTGTTAACGGGACGTATACCAGCGAGGGCGGTACCCATCTCTCAGCTTTCAGAGAAGGAATTCTTAAAGGTATCAATGAATACTCAAACAGAAAATTTGTAAACACCGATGTCCGGGATGGTATCGTTGGAACCCTGGCTATCAAAGTTAAGGACCCCGTTTTTGAGTCCCAGACAAAAAATAAGCTTGGCAACACGGAAATTCGCTCATTAATTGTCAATAAGGTAAAAGATGCTGTTTCCAGTTCCCTCTATAAGGACACCGAGTCTGCCGACGCGCTTATTGAGAAAATTCTGAGAAACGAAAAGGTTAGAAAAGAGCTTCAAAGCGTTAGAAAAGAGGCAAGAGCCAAGGCAAAAAAAATCGCCCTTAAAATTCCCCAGCTGAAAGACTGCAAATATCACCCCTCTAAAAAGAAACCCTCCTTGAAAGAGCAGAAAAATATGCTGTTTATTACAGAGGGTCAATCCGCTGCAGGCTCAATTGTTTCCTCCAGGGATCCGCTGACCCAGGCGGTTTTTTCCCTTAAGGGGAAGCCGAAGAATGTTCTCGGGAAAAAGCTTGCTGAACTCTACAAGAATGATGAAATGTACTCTCTGATGAGATCTCTTGACATTGAAGATTCAATTGGAAATCTGCGGTACGATAAAGTGATTCTGGCGACCGATGCTGATGTTGACGGGCTGCATATACGCAATCTCCTGCTCACATTTTTTCTTCACTACTTTGAACCGCTGGTTAAGCTTGAATACATTTATATTCTGGAGACACCTATATTTCGTGTGCGCACGAAGGCGGAGACCATATATTGTTATTCAGAAAAAGAAAAAAAGCAGGCGACCAGAAAACTTGAGGGCAGGTCGAAGAAAAAACGGATAGTGGAAACAACGAGATTTAAAGGGCTTGGTGAAATTTCTCCCAAGGAGTTCAAGCAATTTATCGGGCCGGATATTCGTTTAAAAAGGGTTACCCTTGATTCACTCAGCGAAGTGACAAAGGTACTTTCCTTCTATATGGGTAAAAATACTCCGGACAGGCGGGATTATATAATGAAGAATCTTGTCTTCGATGAGTGAAATTAGTGCCTCCGGGAGCCTGTCAAGAAGCAATTCATTAATACTGGGACTATGGAATCAACAGCAGGAACTTTACATCAGCTCTTTGAAAGAAATTTTCTTGAATATACTTCATACGTTATTCGTGAGAGAGCGATACCCGCCATTGACGATGGTTTAAAGCCGGTTCAGCGCCGTATTCTGCAGACGCTTTTTAATATGGAAGACGGCAGGTTCCATAAGGTGGCCAATGTTGTTGGCGGTACTATGAAACTCCACCCCCATGGTGACCAGTCTATTTTTGCAGCCCTGGTCAATCTTTCAAATAAGGGATACCTGATTACCCAGCAGGGTAATTTCGGTAATATTTATACCGGAGATTCAGCCTCTGCGGCACGGTATATCGAGTGCAGACTCTCCCCTCTGGCCAAGGAAGTTCTCTTTAATAAAGATCTTACCGAATTTGTTGAGTCGTATGATGGCAGAATGATGGAACCGGTCACCCTGCCAGCAAAAATTCCACTGCTGCTCCTGCAGGGGGCCGAGGGTATCGCTGTCGGAATGGCGACCAAGATCATGCCGCATAATTTTTGTGAGCTGCTGAAAGCCCAGAAACAGATACTGCGGGGGGAGGAATTTACTCTTTACCCTGATTTCTTACAGAAAGGGTTTGTTGACGTAAGTAACTACGATGACGGCAACGGCAGGATCAGATGTCGAGCTCGAATTGAAGAGCATAATGAAAAAACCATACTTATCAAAGAGATACCATATACGACTACGACACAGTCTCTGACGGATTCAATCGAAAAAGCTGCCAAGGCGGGTAAGATTAAAATCGTATCGATCAATGATTTTACTGCAGAAGAGGTTGAGATTGAGATTAAGCTTGCAAGGGGCGTCTATGCAAAAGATACCGTTAAGGCGCTCTACGCCTTTACCGACTGCGAGGTATCAATTGTACCCAATTTGACCCTGATAAACGGCTCAACTCCTGAAACCACTACAGTCAGTAAGGTTATTGAGCATAATACCCTTAAGCTGAAAAATGACCTGCTCAGAGGGCTTGAAATTGATCTTGGTCGCCTTGAGGATAAGCTGCACGCCCGCCTTCTTGAGCAGATTTTTATCGAAGAGCGTATCTATAAGAGAATTGAAGAAGAAACCAGTTTGAATGCGGTGATTCAAACCGTTGAAACAGGCCTTGCTGCTTTTGTTGCGGAACTTGTCAGATCGGTGACCCGTGAAGATATTGAAAGATTACTTGAGATCAGAATTAAACGAATTTCACGGTATGATATTAACAAACAGGCAAAAGAGATCAGAACTATCAGGAAGGAGATCAAGGGAATAAAAACATCGATGAAAGATATGGTGGGCTATACCATATCTTTTCTTGATGACGTTCTTGAGAAGTATGGTCCTGCCCATCCCCGGCAAACTGAGATAAAGAGTTTCTCCGAACTGGTAATTAGAAAAGTTGCCCTCTCCAATCTTGTTGTGGGATACAACCGTAAGTCCGGTTTTCTCGGGCACTCCATCAAAGTTGAAGACGAAAAGGCTGACCAGTCGGTAACCTGTTCAGAATATGACAGACTGATTCTTATTCAGAACAATGGGCTCTACAAAGTTATCCCCGTGGCGGAGAAATTGTTCATAGGGCATGACCTGCAGTGGTTTGGTATCGTGAAAAGAGATATGATTTTCAACATAATTTATAAAGACGGCGAGGCAAATGTTGCCTATGTGAAACGGTTTACAACTCCTAAATTCATACTGGACAAGGAGTACCGGCTATTTGCGGAGCATAAGCGATCGAAAATACTTTTGATGAGCTTTGGTGAGCAGAAGTTTGGCAGGGTAAATTTAATGCCCTCTTCCAGAGCACGTACAAACAGCCTGGATATCATTTTTGATGAATATCTGATCAAAGGGGCTTCCGCCAGGGGAAAGAGGATATCAAACCGGGTCGTCAGGAGGGTCGTCTCTGCAGCAGGGCCCAGATTGCAGCAGAAGAAAAAGAATCTACAACTGCCAGGATTTGCTCAGCAGGAGGACACTGGAGAGCCGGAAGACTCCTGAGAGGATGTATGACATTGCTCTCCTTTAAGAGAGTGGTGCCCCGCATGAGTAACGGTAACATTGAGAAAGTCGCCGGGACATACTTTTTTTGATGCAGGGAGATGCACTATATGATTTGTGTTAGTGCGGCACTTTACACCTTTGTCGCTGGATTCCTCAACCATCACAGTTTTCCACTGGCCAACATATTCCCTGTTACGCTCAAGGCTTATTTCATCCTGTCTCTTCTGGAAACGGGCAAGCCGCTCGGACTTAAGCGATTCGTCAATTTTCCCATCAAAAGCTGCAGCCCGGGTGCCCGGCCTGTCCGAATACTTAAATGAAAAGGAACCGTGGTACCGAATCTCTTCAAGGAGGTTCATAGTTCCTTCAAAATCTTCGTCACTTTCCCCGGGAAAACCAACAATAACATCCGTTGTGATGGCAATTTCCGGGCAATATTGACGCAGTTTTTCTACCAGTTCCAAATATTTACGCACACTGTATTTGCGATTCATTTTTTTCAGAACGGAATCGGAACCGGCCTGCACAGGGAGGTGAAACTGGGGGCAGAGGTTATCTATATCCCTGAAGCAATGAATAAGGTCATCAGTAAGATCTTTGGGGTTGGAGGTGGTAAATCTCAGCCGTTTCAACCCGTCAGTTCTGGACACTTCATGCAGTAAATCAGCAAATGAATAATTGTCTGTAGATTCATTTACCGAATTTGTTCGACCATAGGAGTTAACATTTTGGCCAAGAAGGGTGATTTCCTTGACACCATTTGTAACTAAAACATTAACTTCTCTTATTATATCACTTGAAATACGTGATATTTCCCTTCCTCTCGTATACGGAACAACGCAGTAGGTGCAGTAATTATTACACCCCTGCATTATTGTTACAAACTTGCGAAAAGGGGCAGGTTTTGCAATGTGACCACGGTCAGCCTGGAAGATTCTCGGGGCAAGGTTGGGGATTTGATATCTGTCGTCGAGAGTGGTAGCGACCATGGGACTACTCACAGAGGTCTCAGCAAGGAGTTCGCCTATGTTGTATATATTCTGCGTGCCAATAATAAGATCAACATGGTTCATTTTGGAAAGAATCTTCTTCCCTTCCTGCTGGGCCACACAGCCGGCAACGCAAATTTTAAGCTGAGGTTTGTTTTCTTTTGTTTTACGAAGATAGCCCAGCATGCTCATAACTTTCTGTTCAGCTTTTGCCCTGATAGAGCATGTGTTCAGTATTATAAGGTCGGCGCTCTTTATATCCATGGCTTCAATATAGCCGTGTGCGGACAGAGACTGGGACATTATCTCAGAATCTCTTTCGTTCATCTGACAGCCGAACGTCTTTATATAAAATGATTTATCACTCATATTCAATCGCATTGCAAGGTGCTTTTAATGTGAAATCATGTGCTCATGTATAGCACCATGGTACTTATCCAATCATGCTGAAAAATTTCCGACTTGTCGGGTCAGGATATTTTTGTGGCAACAGAAGCCAGAAGGTTGAACAAGTCTCTGCTTAACTCCTCAGGGTATCTGACAATGATCAGTCCTTTTTTGCTGTCCAGGCTTGAGATGATAGCCATATTATCGTAGCCTTCAAGGATAAACTTGAGCAAATGAAATTTATTCGGAGAAATCCTTAAGCAAAGTTTTTGGAGGTTTTGCATTTTGTTGTTACCATTTTGTCCGGGAAGAGCAGGGCGGTCAGCCATTGCCGCCCGCATTAGACAGAAAGAGTTGCGTTAACAGAGGTCATACTGGATTTATTTTTTTCAAGCAGGGGGGTTACAATTTTTGCCAGAAACTGTTCTGTCTGTTGCTCAGCTCTTCCTGTGAATTGAGCGAAATCACCAACCATAGCCTCAATTTCTTCAAGAGAGAAGGGGACACGACTGTCTTCAGCAAGACGGACCAGCAGATCATTTTCCCTGCCTTCTTCTTTCACAATTTTGCCTGCAGCAAAGGAATGTTCCTTTATCAGCTCATGCATTTCCTGTCTGCTTTGCCCTTTTTCGACCGCCGCCATAAGTATTTTTTCAGTGGCCATAAAGGGAATTTCTCCCCTGAGTTGTTTTTCAATTTGACTCGGATAAACAACCATATCAGAAGTAATATTAATAAATAACTTTAATATACCATCACAGAGCAGAAAACTTTGAGGAATATCCATTCGCCTGATGGCTGAATCATCAAGGGTTCTTTCGAACCACTGGTTTGAATAAGTAGCAGCAAAGTCCTGCGGCAGTCCCATAAGTTTTCTAGCAAGTCCAGTCAGTCTCTCTGATCTCATAGGATTTCTTTTGTAGGCCATGGCCGATGACCCCGTCTGGTTTTTGGCAAACGGTTCTTCCTGGACTTTAAGGTTGGAAAGCAGTCTGAGATCAACAGCAAATTTATGGGCGGTGGCACCAATTCCGGCAAGAGTTTCACTAAGTTTCATATCCTGTTTTCTACTGTAAGTCTGTCCGGTAACGGCAAAAACACTTTTAAATCCAAGTTTTTCCGAGACCAGCCTGTCAAGTTTCATCACTTTATCATGGTCGCCTTTAAACAGTTCGAGAAAGGTGGCCTGTGTTCCAACGGTACCTTTGGCACCACGAGCCTTCATTAGCGATAAAAAGTGATCAATATAGTCAAGATCAAGCAGTAAATCCTGCAGATACAGTGTATTTCTTTTACCAACTGTTGTCGGCTGAGCGGGCTGATAATGGGTAAAACCCAAGGTAGGCAGTCCTTTATATTTACTGCAAAAAGCAGCGAGATTTTTGATAACCTGGAGAACGGACTGACGGATAAGGCCAAAAGCCTCCCTCTGAATGATAAGGTCGGTATTACAGACAACGAATTGGGAAGTTGCTCCAAGATGTATGATGCCGGCAGCCTTTGGGCATCTCAGCCCATATTCAAACACATGGGCCATCACGTCATGCCTGATTTCTTTTTCCTTATCAGCTGCAGCCTGATAGTCGATATTGTCCACATTCTGCTGCAGCTGCTCAACCATCTCTATGCTGATTATATCAGTTAACCCGAGTTCATATTGAGCCTCGGCCAGGGCAACCCAGCATTTTCTCCATGTAGTGAATTTTTTTTCTTCAGAAAAAAGTTTCTGCATTTCAACACTGGTATAACGACCAACAAGAGGTTCCTGATAAATTTGACGGGACATAATAGACTCCGGCTAAATCTTATAATTGGAATTTTCCATGTTTTTAAATCAATGAATGGCTAAATAAAGGGACTATCTATATCATTTTTTAACGGATCATGAAAGAAGAGTGCGTATATTTCACCGAGCCTCTGTTTTTAATCATTTTTTGCAATGTCGCATAATGTATATTATGTAAAGTAAGATATTTCTGCATATATTGCATTGATCAGGCAGTTAATTGCTGCTTGATGCTCGTGCTCTCTTCCGTGAGAAATACCGGACTACTTTGTCAGGGTAATTAAAAAACTAGCGAATAGCCTGTCCTGCTAAATATCAATGATACGCACCTGCCAGCTCGTTGTTCCCCTGAACCTGTTCCTCGTTAGCGAATAAATCATATTTCTTTCCGGCTTCTGTTGGATTGCATCCCGATGTTTACCCAGGCCAAAGCCAATACCCTTGTAGTTTGAATATTTACCTCTGATGGCAACTTGAAGATGTTCTGCGCCTTTCCCTACAAGCTTAGAATTAATAATTTTCGCATTTTTATCTATAAAATGAGGTGCATCGTTCCCAGGGCCAAATGGCTCCAACAGATGGAGAAGCTGTAGATATTTCTCACTCATTAAGTTATCAACTGAGCAGGAGAAGTTGTTGTTACTTATAGGGGTAACTTTCTTATTATCTTTCATTTCAGCAAGATAAAGAGATATTTTAGATCTGAACTCCGGCAGACGATCAGCAAAAAGCATGGCACCTGCTGCCATATCATGGCCGCCAAATTTAATAAGCAGATCGTTGCATCTGCTTATTGCCTTGACTATACTGACCCCCTCTATGGAGCGCGCTGACCCTACAAGTAATTTTTCCCCTGCACTGCCGTTCTTTTCTGCAAAAACAATTACCGGAACACCGAAAAGATCAACAAGCCTTGAGGCAATAATTCCAGCAACACCCTGATGTATGTCTCCCGCTACAACAATTGATCTATCCTCCATGACTTGAGTATTGTTTATCTTTTCTATTATTTTTTCAAGACCTTCAATACACCATTTTTTTCGCTTCTTATTGAGCCGGGTGAGTTTTTTCACCAGTTTTATGGCGCTGTTTTCCTCACTGCTTGTTAATAACTGGACCACAGTTTGGCTATCCCCAACTCTGCCCGCCGCATTAATTAATGGGCCGATGAGAAAGCCTATGTCTTCCGAACTTACCCTTCCGTCTCTTATCTCACATGAATGAAGAAGAGCTTTAATTCCCGTAAATTCGGTATGTTCCAGTATTTCAAGGCCACCCCTTACAAGTATTCGATTTGTTGGGCTGAGTGGCACTATATCGGCAATTGTGCCGAGGGCGACAAATGCTAGAAATTGCTTTAAGTTTATGCTGTCAATTTTTCCTTTTAAGGATTTGTCCGAGAGAATCCGTGATCGAATACCTGCTGCTAGATAGAAGGCAACCCCAACTCCCGCCAGATAAGTAGTATGAAAACCACATGCCTCCTGGGAAGGATTAAGGATCACACAATCGGGAAGAGAGGTTTCAGGCAGGTTGTGATGGTCAGTTACAATGACTGAACCTCCCATCCCTTGAATCTGCCGGATAACATCAGCGTCCGAAATCCCGCAGTCGACGGTTATAAGAAGAAAATCATTTCCACAGTTATATTGATTATTTTTGTTGAACCAGTCAATATTCAGTCCGTAGCCTTCACTTATCCGGTTTGGAATATGCCAGTGAATTTCTCTGCCTGTTTTTTTGAAGAAATTTACCAGGAGTGAGGTTCCTGTAGTGCCGTCAACGTCGTAGTCCCCCCAGACAACTATTGGCAGGTTGTTGTCCCAGTATTTAATTAAAAGATCAACTGCCTCCTTCATGCCCTTCATTAGGTCTGGTCCTGGAAGATCAGAAAGTCTCGGATATAAAAATTCCGTTATTTGTTCACTGCCTTCTATTCCTCTCTTTTTCAGTATTTCGATAAAAACGGGAGGGATGTGACCCTTATCAATACGTTGATTCATTTTAGTACCTTACTCCGTAAAAGCCGTAAAGAAAAACAGGTAAGCGAAGATTCCGAGAAACCGAGGAAGATTGTTTAAAATTAAATGTCTGAATTTACTGCCATGGCACTTATCCAGACCTTTTAAAATTCCAGTTTATTCGGGTTATTTTTTAACTCCCGCTGAGCCATTTTGAGATCTTGTCTTTAACAATATCTTCTTCTCCTTTATCAATCCAGATCAGCTCTTTTTCTTTTTTAAACCAGGTAATCTGTCGTTTAGCATATCTTCTCGTGTCCCTGGCGAGCAGCTCGATCATTTTTTCACGGGACCATTCTCCCCTGATATATTTCATCATATGGCGATACCCTATTGAGGACATCGATTTAAGGTCTGCGCCATAACCTCTGGCAAGAAGTCCCCTCACCTCTTCCTCAAAGCCTTCTGCAATAATTATTTCGGTTCTTCTATTAATACGATCGTAGAGGGCTGACCGATCACATCGCAGTCCAATTTTAAGCATGTTGGAGTAATGAACCGGTAGTTTATTATCATTTCCCGGTCCCAGGTAAGATGACAATGGTTTGCCGGACGTGTGGTAAATTTCCAGTGCCCTGAGGAGTCTCTGGATATTATTTGGATGGATTAATTCTGCGGAAATACAGTCATATAGAAGAAGTTCTTTATGTAGTGCACCCGCACCTTCCGCAGCTAATCTGCTCTTTAACCGGCTTCTGACTGAAGCGTTGGATGGAGGAGCCTGGAAGATACCCGTGGTGAGAGCTTTGGGATAGAGGCCTGTGCCGCCGGTCAGGAGTGGAATTTTCCCATTGCTCTGTATCTCAGTGATAGCCGTTGCTGCATCTTTTGCAAAACGCGCTGCATCGTATGCATCATCTGGTTCAATTATATCCAGCAGATGATGAGCAATGTCCCCTCTTTCCGCAACTGTTATTTTCGCAGTGCCCACGTCCATATACTTATAGACCTGCATGGAATCAACACTGATGATCTCACAGTTAAAGAGGCGGGCCAACTCGAGGGAGAGAGAAGTTTTCCCTATGGCGGTCGGTCCAATCAGTACAAGTACCGGCAGATCATTTCTTTCACTGTTCATCAGGTATGTTGTAGCTGAAGACTGTCTCAAAGTAAATTGCCCTTTTGAGACCTACACCTTTTATATCAAGAAGATCTGCATGGCTGTGAAAAAAACCGATTTGAATGCGGGCATCAATTATACTTTCCGCAAGTTTTGGTCCAACTCCTTTTACTGTCATAAGCAACTCTTTACCGGCACTGTTGATTGGCAGCTTTTTAAAGAAAAAAGGAGTGAGATCTGCCGGTATGGAAGATGGGCTGCCGTGAGATAAGATTAAGCTGGTTTTTAAATCGAAGTTCCTGTCTTCAGCCAGTCCCGCGTGTTGAAAAATAGTTCCGGGAAGGGCAAATGACAGGATAAAAAAAT
>JAFDME010000116.1 GCA_019306075.1 Deltaproteobacteria bacterium
TGGGAAGACCCCCAAAATGTTACAGGTATATGAACTTATCGAAAAGGTTGCTCCAACTCATGCCTCTGTACTTATCACCGGCGAAAGCGGTACCGGCAAGGAACTCGTTGCCAAGGCCATACATATGAACAGTCCCAGAGAATCCCAGCCATTTATTGCTGTCAATTGTGCTGCTTTGTCTGAGGGACTTCTTGAGAGTGAACTTTTCGGACATGAAAAGGGTGCCTTTACCGGAGCAATAGCTATGCGCAAAGGTCGCTTTGAGCAGGCGAATAAGGGTACAATTTTTCTTGATGAAATTGGTGATATTGCCCTTTCACTTCAATCAAAGTTGCTGCGTGTTATCCAGGAGAGGAGATTTGAGAGGGTGGGCGGAGGGAAAACTCACCAAGTTGATGTCAGGATTTTGAGTGCATCTAATCGTGACTTGCGGGAAGAAGTTGCCGGCGGAAGGTTTCGGGAAGATCTCTTCTACAGACTTAATGTTATTCCGGTGAACCTGCCCGCTTTAAGGGAACGGATGGATGATATGAAGCTTCTGGCAGAATATTTTGTAGAAAAATTAAAAGTTATTCTGAAGAAACCGCAGTTGCGGATTTCAGATGATGCTTTTCGACTGCTGATGAAGCTCCCCTGGGAAGGGAATGTGAGAGAGCTTGAAAACACCATTGAGCGGGCGGCCATTCTCTGTAGTGACAGTGTTATTGAAGCTGAAGATGTACAGCCGGATACAATATATGCTGGTGATAAACCATCATGGGGGCAGGATGTTGATCTTAATCAGCTGATTCCTGCAGATGCTGATCTGAACGATGTCCTCTATACAATAGAAGAGAAAATGTTGACCATGGCTCTTGCTGAGACAGATAATGTTCAGGCAAGAGCTGCGGAAAAGCTTGGTATCACCAAGAGCCTGCTGCAGTATAAGATGAAAAAGTATGGCATAAAAAAGAAAAAATAAATTTCCACCGGTATAAGGTCGGTTATTCCTGATTCTGGAATCCCCAGTGGAGTTTATTACGGAGAATAGTAAAATAATCTCTTGTTGAAGAGACAATAAGCTGCAGGGCATGTTCTGCAGTTTCGATCTCAAGTACATCGTCTTTTTTTATTTCCCAGACAGGTTGTCCGTCAATTATAACTTGTGCGTTTTGGCAGGTATCTCTGGTGTCGAGACGGGTGCGGACGATTTTATCTGCGGGAAGAATAATTGGTCTGCTGCTCAGCATAAAAGGACAGATGGGTGTCACCAGGATTGTCGCCAGTCCCGGATAAACAAGAGGTCCTCCTGCCGAAAGATTATACGCCGTGGAGCCGGTAGGGGAAGAAAATATCAGACCGTCTGCCTTGTAGGTGGTAATATATTGTTCATCAGCAGTGGTTGACAGGTTGAGAAGCGGGTCAGCCACATTTTTGCTGATGACAATATCGTTTAGAGCGTAGCGATAATTGCCGGGTTCAGTGTCCCCTGCGATGTGCGCTTTCAGCATAAGCCTGTTTTCAATGGTAACTTCTCTGCTTAATATTTTTTCCAGAGCACCGATCGTCTCATTTTCAGTCAGTTCAGTCAAAAAGCCGAGACTTCCCAGATTAATGCCGAGAACAGGTATTGAATATCTTGAGGCCTGTTCAGCAATATGCAGCAGAGTGCCGTCTCCTCCGAGAACAATTATGATATCAAGGTCAGGGGAAATAGTATTGAGTGCCACTGTGATATCATGGTCTGTGAGCCAGTCGGTCAGGGTTGCCGCGTATTTATCTGCGGGAATGTCCCCAGTTTTTGTGATGAGTCCGACACTGTGGATCGTCAATTTAATTGTTGTCTTATAAGGGGGGAAGCCGCTGTTCATCTTACTGTTCTCATCTGTTGGGGTTGTATGCTGGGTCAGGAAACATATTATTGCTCGAATTTGCAAAAATAAAATATGCAATCATATCCGAATTCAGGTAAATATCAGATCGAGTACTATTATACAATAAAATTGATTACCTGGGCGTAAAGGGTATATCTTTTTAAGATATCAATGGAAACAGTAAACCAGTTTTTTAAGAGGGTGCGATGATAAACCGAGATCTGTTGGAAATTTTGGCCTGTCCAAAATGTAAGGGAGCTGTCAAGCTTCGGGAGGGACAGGGCATCATCTGTGAAAAATGCAGACTGGTATATGAAATCATAGATGAAATACCGATTATGCTTATTGATCAGGCAAAACCGCTGAAAGAGTAGTTCTCTGCATTACTTCTTCAGGGTGTGGAGGTGATAGGCACTTTTATCTTTTGATACCCGAGCCAGCTGGTTGTCATATTTGTTATCATGTTGAATAATCATCTGCTTTTGAAGACTGTGACGGTTGCGTTTTGCCGTTCAGGTCTTATTGTCAGTTTTGTGATACCGCAGCAGGTATTTTAACAAGACCGGCAGATGAGATGTAAGCCGGGTTCAGTTCAGTATTATGAGGAGATTCTTATGTGGGAATATACAGATAAAGTTCAGCAGCATTTCCTGGATCCACAGAATGTGGGTGAAGTGGAAAATCCCAGCGGAACAGGAGATGTGGGATCCCTCGCCTGTGGTGATGCTCTCAAGCTGACACTTAAAGTTGATGAAAATGATATTATTACTGATGCAAAATTCAAAACTTTTGGATGCGCCAGCGCTATCGCCTCTTCGTCTGTCTTGACGGAAATGGTGATAGGAATGTCCATTGACGAGGCTGCAAAAATCACCAACGAGGATATTGCAGAGGCTCTTGGCGGATTGCCCAAAGAAAAAATGCACTGTTCTGTAATGGGACGGGAAGCTCTTGAGGCGGCTATTGCTGATTATCGCGGTTTAATTTTGCCTATGGCGGAAGGAGAAGTTGTCTGCGAATGCTTTGGTGTTACAGATCTTGATATTATCAGAGCAATTAATGAATCAAATTTGCGCTCGGTCGAGGAAATAACAAATTTTACCAAGGCCGGCGGCGGGTGCGGTAAATGCGAAGACAGACTTCGGGAAATTCTTCGCGAAACAGTTGGGGGGAAATCTGAGGTTCCACCCTCTGTTGCTAAACCAAAGAGAATGACGGCTCTGCAAAAGATTAAGAAAATTGAAGGAGTACTGGAAAAAGAAGTACGTCCGGGACTAAGAAAAGATGGTGGTGATATTGAGCTTATTGACGTTGATGGCGATTTTGTTACAGTTTCTCTGCGCGGCGCATGCAAGAGCTGCAAAAAGTCACAGACTACCATAAAAGAGTATGTTGAAAAAAAATTGAGAGAACTGGTTCTGGACAGCCTCATAGTGGAGGAAGAAAATTAATGAGCAGTGTAAACGAAAAAATTGTTTATATGGATAATAACGCCACCACTATGGTCGCCCCTGAAGTTGTTGATGCGATGATGCCATACCTTACAGATCTCTATGGAAATCCTTCAAGCATGCATACTTTTGGAGGGCAGGTGGGACAGGCTGTTTCCGGCGCGCGAGAGAAAGTTGCCCATATTCTAGGGGCCGATCCGGAAGAGATTACTTTTACCAGCTGTGGTACTGAAAGCGATTCAACCGCAATTTTATCCGCCTTGAGAACCCTGCCGGAAAAAAGGCATGTCGTTACTACCCGAATTGAGCATCCGGCTGTCAAGAGCCTGTGTGACAACCTTGAAACTTTGACCGGGCATAAATACAAAGTAACCCGATTAAAGGTCGATGCGGAAGGTATGATTGACATGGGTGAATATGAGGCAGCATTGACTGATGATACTGCTGTTGTCAGTGTGATGTGGGCTAATAATGAAACCGGCAATATTTACCCGGTTGAAAAAATGGCATCGATGGCAAAAGAGAGAGGAATTCTTTTTCATACAGATGCTGTTCAGGCGGTAGGTAAGATCCCCATTGATCTGCAAAAACTTGATATTGATTTTCTGTCACTTTCCGGACATAAACTTCATGCACCAAAAGGGGTTGGGGTTCTGTATATCAAAAGAGGAACCCTCTTTGTGCCTTTTTTGACTGGTGGGCACCAGGAAAATGGTCGCAGAGGCGGTACTGAAAATGTCGCTTCCATTGTCGGTCTTGGTAGAGCGTGTGATCTTGCAGCTGAAAATATGGAAAATGAAAACAGCAGAGTAAGACAACTGCGTGATAAACTGGAAGAAGGGTTGCTCGCTGCTGTTCCAAACTCCCGACTAAACGGCCATAAAACATTGCGTCTGCCGAATACTGCTAATATCAGTTTTGAGTTTGTTGAGGGTGAGGCCATTCTTCTGCATATGAACCAGCATAACATCTGTGCCTCTTCAGGTTCAGCCTGTACATCCGGTTCTCTTGAGCCATCTCATGTCCTCAGAGCTATGGGTGTTCCATTTACTGCTGCACACGGTTCAATTAGGTTTTCCCTCAGCGTTTATAACAGCGAGGAAGAAGTTGATTACATTATAGAGAAAATGCCTCCTATCATTGAATTGCTGAGAAAAATGTCTCCGTTCTGGAAGGGCAAATGAAGCTTTGAGTGTAATGTAGGACCCTGTAAATATTCTTTGTAAAGATCTTCCTGCCTTGAGCTCAACCTGAAGCAGGAAGATTTTTTTTTGGCAAATTCTTCTAATATTATGCAAAGGCCTTAAATTTCTATGTAAAAAATGCTATTGTAGTTATGAAGGTCTCGTTAGCTCCCCTGAAGAGGAGGGGAAAGGTGCTGCCATTGTATCCCTGTAATGAAAATTATGAAGTCTGGCTTACTGGTTTAAGCAGGGGAACATGCAGTACAATTTATTATATAAAAATGTAATACAAAATCTCAGGGTACCTTTTTATGGCATTGCAGAGCACAAAAAATACGCGGAAATCATCAAGAAAAAAAACAGTCAAAGATCAGTCCGGGGCCGGAAAAATTAAAATTGGTGAGCTGCTCAGCAAGGCCGGATATATTACTCCCGCTCAGCTTGAAACGGCAAAAAAAACACTGCAGAAGAGCGGCGGACGACTCGGCGCAATACTGAGACAATTAGAGTATATTGACCATGATACAGTATTTACTTTTTTAAGCAGGCAGCACAATTATCCCGCCGTTGTTATCAAATCTGAGCCGCCCTCCAAAGATGCTGTTAAGCTGCTTTCCTATGAATATGCCAAAGAGTATATGGCATTTCCGCTGCGTATGGCCGGTAATACGCTGCAGATCACAATGGCTGAGCCTGCTGATGTCACAGCGGTTGAGGAGTTACAGAACCTGCTGGATAAAGAATTGTCTGTATGCGTCTCCACTGAGGCGGATATCGTTGAGGCATTTCAGAAATATTATGGTATTGATGAGGAGGAAGCAGACTCATTTTTTGGCGACAAGGAAGAACCAGACGAAGAGATGAGTATTACCGAAGTTGATGACTTCGGGTCCATTGTTGCTGAAGCGGCTGATGATTTTGAGATAGAGGGTGAAGAGGACGACAGCCTGGGTGACCAGTTTGCCGCATCCGACGCTCCGATAATTAAGCTTGTGAATGGTATTCTGATAAAGGCTGTTCAGGAAGGTGTGTCTGATATCCATGTTGAACCCTATGAAAAAAACATGCAGGTCAGATATCGAAAAGATGGTTCACTCTTCAAGTCAATGAATTTGCCCCTGAATATCAAAAATGCGCTGGTTGCCAGGATTAAAATTCTTTCCGGCCTTGATATAACTGAAAGGCGCGTTCCCCAGGATGGTCGAATTAAAATGAGAATGGGCCGTAACAGGTCGGTGGATTTCCGCGTGTCATCTTTGCCAACCCTTTTCGGTGAATCAGTTGTCCTGCGTATATTGGATAAAAGTTCACTTAATGTGGATCTGACAAAGCTCGGTTTTGAAGTAAAAACATTTGAAATGTTAAAGAGATGTCTTACCCGTCCCCAGGGTCTGCTGCTTGTTACCGGGCCAACAGGTTCGGGCAAAACGGTGACACTCTATTCTGCATTGAACTCTCTGAACAGTGAGGATATAAAAATTCTCACAGCAGAGGATCCTGTGGAATTTAATTTTAAGGGCATCAATCAGGTGAATGTAAACACTGAAGTGGGGATGACATTCGCGGCAGGTCTGAAGGCGTTTCTGCGTCAGGATCCTGATATCATTATGGTTGGTGAGATACGGGACATGGATACTGCGGAGATTGCCATTAAAGCTGCGATGACAGGTCATCTTGTCTTTTCCACTCTTCATACAAATGACAGTGCAGCCACCATCGGTCGGCTTGTCGATATTGGAATTCCCTCCTATATGTTAGCCTCTTCCGTAACCATGGTCTTATCTCAGAGATTGGGGAGACGGCTTTGTCAGAAATGTAAGAAACCGAAAAAATATGATGCAAAAACCCTACTTTCAATGGGGTTTCGTGAAGATGAAATTGAGGGATTGGTTACCTATGATCCCAATGGCTGTCCCGAATGCAGTGGTCTTGGGTATAAAGGCAGAGTCGGGTTTTTTGAACTTATGGAGGTGACCGACGAAGTTGCAAAGGCAATCAGTGCTGAAGTTCCGGAGGATCAATTGAGAAAAATTGCTGTGCAGGAAGGTATGACACCTCTTCGCGAAGCTGCTCTGCAAAAGGTGAGAGAGGGGGTCACCAGTGTAGAGGAAGCAATGCGGCGTACAGTTGCCCATAGGGAGAGTTTGCCTGCATATCTGGTTAACCCGGACAGGGAGTATTATGAAGATGGTGATGTAATCATCCGTGAGGGTAATACTGACAAAGATTTTTTTGAACTCATAAGAGGCTCACTTACCGTGATAAAACACGGCAAAAAAATTGCAGAATTGACTGAACCCGGTGAATATTTTGGTGAAATGGCTGCAATGATGGGTGAGTCCAGGTCAGCTTCGATAATAGCTCAGGGGAGATGTGCCGTCAAACGATATCCGGGTAATAAAATTGATGAGATAATAGCAAAATATCCCGATATTACGACTCATCTTTTTAAAACGATGACCGTGAGGCTGCATAAATCCAATCAGATTATTTTGAAGCTGGCAGGAGGCGGGGCCAGGAGGCCGTCCAGACCATCTCCGCCAGCTGGCACAAAACCCTGATCAGGGGAACCTTTGAGTTCGTCACTTTTCTTTATATCTTTCTTTCATCATGATAACAGCCGGCCATGAACCAATGCATATTGTCTGTTTCCTTGATGGCAGACCGGGTCATGAAAAGCAGACTTATGGTATAGTCAGAGCACTGGAAAAAAAAGTCAATTTACGACTGACTGAGATTAAAGTTTCTCGGAGGCCCGTCTGGCAAAGTTTTTTCGGGCTGATTCGGTTAAATCTGCCGTGGCCTGCTGATTTTCACTACAATGAGATTACGACAAAGCCTGATCTTGTTCTGGGAACAGGAAGCTCCACCCATCTGGCAATCCTGGGCTGTAAAAAACAGTATAAAATTCCTGCTGTAACTTGTATGACTCCTGACTTTTTTTTTCGATCCCGCTTTGATCTCTGTTTTGTTCCTGCTCATGATGGATTAAAACAGAAACAAAAGAATATATTTACTACTGTCGGTCCTCCAAATTGTTCAAAAAACAAAATGAAACATCGAACTGACTGTGGTCTGATACTGGTTGGGGGGATAGATGAAAAAAGTCACAGATGGGACAGCGCTGAACTGGCAAAGAAGATAGAAAAAATCGTAAAAAAGGAAACGGCAATGCAGTGGGTGATTTCAACGTCTCCAAGAACTCCGGATCCTATGGCGTCAGAACTTGAGAAACTGTCTCGCAGTTGTCCAAATGTAAGCTTCTTTGATTTTCGGAAAACTGAGTTTGGCTGGCTGGAACAGCAATATGATAATTGTGCTTCAGTCTGGGTTACTGCAGATTCTGTATCCATGGTATTTGAAGCTCTTACAGCTGGCTGTTCGGTTGGGATGATCCCTGTTGACTGGAAAAAGAGGGATAATAAATTTAAAAGGAGTCTTTCCGACCTTGAGAATAAGGGCTTTATTTTACCTTACGGGGCATGGCTCGAAGAAAACTATGCCTGGCCTGAACATGAAAACCTTAATGAAGCACAGAGATGTGCTGATGCTATACTGGAACGATGGTGGCCGACAAAAAACTTACAGTAGTGCAGCTGCTCCCTGAACTGGATGAGGGCGGGGTCGAAGGGGAAACGGTTGACCTCGCCAATTATCTGGCAGGTACCGGTCATAAATCCATTGTCATTTCAGGTGGGGGAAGGCTGGTTTCTCTGATCGAGGAGAGTGGAGGACTGCATGTCTGCTGGCCATATATTGGAGAGAAGTCCTTCCGCTGTCTCCAGTATATATCAAAACTGAGACGGTTTCTCAGTGAACACAAAGTTGATATCCTTCACCTGCGCTCGCGCCTGCCCGCATGGATTGGTTATCTTGCCTGGAAATCAATGCCGGAGGTCCAGAGACCCGCACTGATAACGACCTTTCACGGCTTTTATTCTGTCAATTCCTATTCGGCAATCATGACCAAAGGAGAAAGGGTTATTGCCGTTTCAGAAACGATCAGGAAACACATAAAAGAGAATTATAAAGTCAGTGATAAAAAAATATGTCTGATTCATGGAGGGTTTGACAGCGAGGTTTTTTCGCCGGAGAAGGTGTCAGAGGATCGTCTCAGTTCGGTCCAGAGTATATTGCAGATTCCCTCAGAACGTCCACCGGTGGTGATACTTCCCGGGCGATTGACCCAATGGAAGGGACAGGATATTTTTATTGAAAGCCTTGCACGTATAAAACATCTGGAATTCTTGGCATATTGCGTAGGAGATACTGAGGAAAACCCCACATTCAGCAGAAAGCTTGAGGAGAAAATTAAATGCTATGGACTGGAGGGGAAAGTCCGGCTTGCCGGGCACTGCAATGATATGGCAGCTGTTTTCATGCTTGCGGATGTGGTCGTCTCCGCAAGTTCCACCCAGCCGGAAGCGTTTGGCAAGGTGACAATTGAGGCAATGGCAATGCGAAAACCGGTCATCGCTACTGCACATGGGGGCAGCCTGGAGACTGTTCTGCCGGGGAAGACCGGATGGCTGGTGCCGCCTCTTGATGCCGCCGGGCTGGCAGATGCTATTGAGGAGGCAATCTCTGATCGAGAGAAAGGGGCTGAGTTTGGGAGTGAGGGGCAAAAATGGGTAAATGAACATTTCACTGCTGCTATTATGTGCAGGAAAACTGTCACACTCTATGAGGAAGCATACAAGTACAGACAGCTGCAGAAAAGCCCAGACCTTTTGACTGTTATGCAGCTTCTGCCGGAACTGGAGAGTGGTGGGGTTGAAAGAGGTACGCTTGAAATGGGGCGCCACCTTGTGAAAAAGGGTCATCGGTCAATTGTAGTATCGGGGGGGGGACGGCTTGTTGATCAGCTTGAGAAGGAGGGCAGTGAACATATTAAAAGAAGCATTGGTTCAAAAAGTCCGCTGGCGCTTCTTCATATTCTTCCTCTCCGGCGGTTGATTAAAAAAAACAAGGTGGATATTCTTCATCTTCGATCAAGGATGCCGGCCTGGATAGGATACATTGTCTGGAAAACTCTTCCCCGTCACCATCGACCAGTACTGGTGACGACTTTTCACGGTTTCTATTCTGTCAACGCATACAGTGCTATAATGACCAGAGGGGAAGGGGTTATAGCTATTTCTGAAAGTATTAAAAAACATATTCTCGAAAATTACAGC
>JAFDME010000117.1 GCA_019306075.1 Deltaproteobacteria bacterium
TTGCGCCGATGGTACTGCATGGGCGACTGTGTGGGAGAGTAGGTCACCGCCGCTTTTTTTATATAAAAACCCCCTCCGGGATATTTTCCCGGAGGGGGTTTTGTCGTTTGTACCGCCTGTTTAACAGGGAGTAACTCGCCTGCTATTCTCCTTCAAATTCCATTATTGCAAAGACATCCACACCATTGAGTTTTTCTCTGCCCTTCAAATCAGGCAATTCTATCAGAAAAGCGCATTCAATGATATCAGCGCCTAACTTGTTAACAAGTTGAACCGTTGCCCCTGCCGTACCGCCTGTGGCTATAAGGTCATCGACAATAACAACCCTTTCCCCCTCAAGAATTGCATCCCGATGAATTTCAAGAGTATCAGACCCATATTCAAGATTGTATGATTCCTCTATGGTTTCACCTGGAAGTTTTCCTTTCTTTCGAACAGGGATAAAACCGATTCCCATTTTATAGGCAAGTACCGCCCCAAAGACAAAACCCCTGGCGTCAATTCCGATAATTTTATCTATATTCCTTGATTTATACCTGTCATAAAGGATATCGCAGGAGCCTGAAAAAGCCTCAGGATCGAGCATCAATGTGGTCAGATCTCTGAAAATCACACCCTCTATCGGCCAGTCCGGAATACTCCTCACACTTTTTTTCAGTACCATTTTTCCCCTGTCTTTTCTTTATTTGAAAGATTCAATTACTCTTACAAGCAGTTGTTTAACGTTATGCGCATTTTCTTCAAACACCGAGAGGATCTCATCCCAGGTAACGGGCACCTCATCCTCTTTCCAGCTGTCATAATCTGTGGACATTGCTACCGCCGCATAGGGAACTCCTGCTTCATTGGCCAGCATCGCCTCAGGTGCAGTTGACATATTAATTACATCGGCACCCCATATTCTGAACATCTTCGATTCTGCAACGGTTGAAAATCTTGGCCCTTCTATCGTAAGAACACAGCCACAGCGATGGACACTCAATCCGAGCATTTCCGCAGTTTCATGCAGTCGTATTCGCAATCCTTCATCAAAGGGATGGGCCATTGCCGTATGTACGGCACCATCTGTAAAGGAGTCATGAAAGCTGTTTTTCCTGAACCTGGTAAAATCAATAAATTGATCGAGTATCACGAGGTGTCCTCTGTTAATCTCGCTCCTGAGGCTGCCGCATGCCGTCGTTGCCAGAATATGTGTTACTCCCGCATTTTTCAATGCACTTATATTGGCTCTATTATTTACCTCTGTCGGACTGTACTGATGCTTTTTCCCATGTCGCGCCAGAATTACTGTTTCTATTTCTCCAATTTTCCCGCAAAGCAAGGCTGAAGAAGGTTCCCCATAATCCGTGGCAATACGAATTTCTTCAGGATCCTTCAGTATATCAGGATCATCCAGTCCTGATCCGCCAATAATTCCAATTTTCACCATATGTTTCTCCCTTAGAAAGTCATACCCTGCAACCAGAATGACTTTAAAAGACTGGCCGATATGACGCAACAATTTTTCTGGCTTGAAAAAACTGGAATTATTGACATCCTGAAGCCTTCAGTTAATAATAGTCACCCTTACTGGAGCTTCTCTAAGGGACAATTATTTAAAAAATTGAACCTTATGCAACTACAATATCTCCCCGTTAACACCAGTTTTGACAAATGAGGCAACCTTCCATCAGCATTAATCGAACTCTTGTCACTCTGCTTTCAATTGTTTTTGTCCTTTATTCCGATCAGTATACCAAAGCAATTGCCAACAAGTATCTCGCCGGTCTTTCTTCCGTTTCACTCCTTTCTGATACCCTTATATTGACCTATGTTGAAAATAGTAATGGATTTCTTGGCATGGTCAGTCCCTTCCCCTGGTATCTCAAATTCTTCTTCCTTAATATCTTCATCCCCCTGCTTCTTCTCTGCTGTCTCTATCATCTGTTTTACAACAGCCGCCTCCCTCCATCTCACCTTGTCGCCTTCAGCTTTATCACAGCCGGAGGTATCAGCAACCTGCTTGACAGAATAATCCACAATGGCGTTGTCATCGATTTTATGCAGCTCCATATCGGCCCGTTTAAAACTGGAATATGTAACCTGGCAGATTTATATATAATTGGAGGCTCTTTCCTTCTGGGATTTCTATTTCTAAAAACAGAATCCTGGTAGACAGCCCTGCCCTTTTTCCTGATATCATCCTGTTTCATCATCTTTTTTCGAGCTTTTTTCCTTTATTTATGTAAAGTTTCAACGCTCAGATTCTTGTATAAACAGACACGGAGTATACAATGCTTAAAGTTGGATTTATTGGATGGCGGGGAATGGTCGGTTCTGTTCTCATGGAACGAATGGCGGTGGAAAAAGATTTTCAGGGATTTGAACCTGTTTTTTTTACAACTTCCCAGGTCGGCCAACCGGGTCCTGATGTCGGAAATGGCAGCAGACCTCTTGAAGATGCAATGAATCTGAAAAAACTGGAGGAGATGGATATCATTCTCTCCTGTCAAGGCGGTGGTTACACCTCATCTGTTTACCACGATTTAAGAAAAAACTGGAACGGTTACTGGATAGATGCCGCCTCAACCCTGAGAATGGCAGAAGACTCGATTATTGTACTTGATCCGGTGAACAGGGATGTAATTGATCAAGGCCTGAAACATGGCATCAAAAATTTTATTGGCGGAAATTGTACTGTTTCGCTCATGCTTATAGCACTCGGAGGCCTTTTTGAGCATGACCTTATTGAATGGATCAGTTCCATGACGTACCAGGCTGCCAGCGGCGCGGGAGCAAAAAACATGCGTGAACTTATCAGTCAGATGGGCTCACTTGAGGCAGAAGTCACAGATCTGCTATCAGATCCATCCTCGGCAATTCTTGAAATCGACAAGAAGATCACTGCCAAATTAGGCGACGGTTCCCTGCCCCTCGACCACTGGGGTGTCCCTCTCGCAGCAAGTCTTATCCCCTGGATCGATGTGCCCGTTGAAAACGGTCAAACCAAAGAAGAGTGGAAGGGTATTGTTGAAAGCAATAAAATTCTTGGTAATAGTGAAAACAGGATGATCCCCATTGACGGTCAATGTGTGCGGATTGGGGCCATGCGATGTCATTCTCAGGCATTCACCATCAAATTAAAAAAAGATATCACAGCTCAAGAAGCTGAAGAAATTATCGCAGGCCATAACCAATGGGTAAAAATCATTCCCAATGAGAGAGAAATAACCTCCAGGGAACTTACGCCGGCAAAAGCGTCGGGAACCCTGACAGTCCCGATCGGCAGAATTCGCAAAATGAATATAGGGCCGAAATATCTGACTGCATTTTCTGTCGGTGACCAGCTCCTCTGGGGTGCCGCAGAACCGGTTCGCAGAATGTTGAAAATTGTCCTCCAAAACCTCTGATTTCACATGGATAAAATATGATAAAAACTTCGATTCGGACGAGCTGGAAAGAAAATATGGCATTTGTGTCTCGCACAGGGGACCACACTATTATCACGGATGCTTCCGTCGAGGCGGGAGGGGACAATACCGGAGCCAGTCCTAAATCATTGATGATGACCTCTCTCGCTGGATGCACCGGCATTGATGTTGTACTTATTCTTAAAAAGATGCGGGAGGAAATTGATGATCTCATCATCACCGTCGACGCCGAACTGACAGAAGAAGTTCCATCAGTCTACAGTTCCATGCATATTACCTATGAATTCAAAGGAAAAGGTCTCAATGTGGATAAGCTGCAGCGTGCCATAAAACTCTCCCAGGAAAAATATTGCGGAGTTTCCATAATGTATAAACAGATTATGGAGATCACATGGGAAGTCAAATATCAGGATTAACCTGAGTATCCCCTCCTGCGGGAAAATCCTGTCGCTACCTTTGCGTTTTTTCTACTTTTTTTTCGCCGTAAAATGCCATTTGTTTCTCCCGGGTCCAGCTCAGGAGACGTCTCTAAAAACAGCCTGTTCCCCGGGTTCGCTTTAGTCATTGCCCTCCCATCTTCATCAGCCATTCCTGTAATTTTCAGGGGTATCTCCCCGATGGTCCGAGTCATATACTCAATCTGTTCACCGATAAAAATCGTATTACGAATTTCAACCAGCGGATCGACGCCTGCCTGGCGTATAACCGCCACCGGTTCATAGCCCTGTTCCATCCGGGATGAAGTGTATATCATTTCCTCCGACCCGGGCCGATCTTTAATAAAATTCTCAGTAGCCCCCCTGGTGCCTGTTCTCTCTATTTCCTGCAGCAGTTCACCAGGCAGTCGAACCAGTTCCGGTGCCCGCCATTCCAGGACTGCAAGTTGACCAAGATAATCCAGAGCAGCCCTGTAAACCCGTACCACACTGCCAACGTAGAAAATTGATTTCATCCTCCCCTCAATTTTCAGAGAATCAACCCCGGCAGCCACCAGCTGCGGAAGCATCTCAAGCAGGCAAAGATCTTTAGAATTGAAGATATATGTTCCACGGTCATCTTCTTCCACAGGGAAATACTCACCGGGCCGTTTTTCCTCGGTCAACCTGTAGCTGTAGCGACATGGATGTGCACAATTGCCGCGATTGGCATCTCTGCCCGTCATATAGTTTGAGAGCATACATCTGCCCGAATAGGAAATACAGATGGCGCCATGAACAAATATTTCCAGCTCTCCCCTCACCTTTGCCCTGATCTCTTTTATTTCCGTCAACGACAGTTCCCTTGCAAGATTAAGCCTGGCGGCCCCATGCTCCAGCCAGAACCCTGCCGAACCATAATTTGTTACATTTGCCTGGGTGGAGAGGTGAACAGGCAATCCGGGGACAGTTTTTTGTGCCATCATAAGTATCCCGGGATCTGAGATAATTAAACCATCGACCTCTATCCGCTGCAATCGAAGAAGATATTCCTCTAATCCTTCCAGATCAGAATTATGGGCGATAATATTTATAGTTACATAGACCTTAACCCCATGGGCGTGCGCGTACTCCACCCCCGATCGCATGGCCTGATCTCCAAAGTTTCCTGCCTTTGCCCGCAGACTGAAAACCTTTCCCCCCAGATAAACCGCATCGGCCCCATAGTGGATGGCGGTAACAAGTTTCTCGTAGTTGCCGGCGGGAGCTAACAGTTCCGGCACTACTGGAATTGAGCCTTTGTGACTTCCTTTTTTAGTCATGGTGAGTTATTGTGATGTTACGTTTTTTTATGTAAAAGTTGTCTGTTTCAACCATATTTGCTTCCTGTTTACCACTCAAACCCAGCTGCCAGGCAGGCTCTTCTTTTAATTCAGCCGGCAGCAAGTAGTTGCTGCGGTTCAAGGAAACTACTCAATAGTGAAACTGAGATTCAGTGGTAATCAGGAATTAATAATTAACTCCTGCTCTACCTCTTCTTATAAGGCCTTATAGTTTTTTTTCCTGTTTTTTAAACAAGAAAATAATAACAAAGGTATTTATCCCCGGGGAGTTAAGATTGTAATCCCAGGATTACCGGAAAACAAATGAAAAAAATACGGGTTGGCATAGCTATGAGTGGTGGCGTTGACTCCACTGCGTGTGCCCTTCTTCTCAAGGACAGCTATGAAATTGAAGGTTTTTTCATGCAGCTCGCACAACCTGATCTTGCAGAGCAGCGAGATGCAGTTGAATCCATCGCCAATAACCTGGCCATCAAGCTGAATGTTATTGACCTTAGCAGCCAATTCGAACAGAAGGTGCTGCACTATTTTTCTTCAAGTTATTTCAGTGGACTCACCCCAAATCCATGTATTATATGCAACCGGGAAATTAAATTCGGTCTCTTTATGGAGGAAATGCTGAATCATGGCATGGATAAAATCGCCACCGGCCACTATGCAAACATTATCCAGAAAAATGGATTTTTCACCCTGCATCGTGGTGTTGATTCCAAGAAAGATCAGTCCTACTTTCTTTCCCGATTGAATCAGCAGCAACTCTCACGGATTATCTTTCCTCTTGGAAGACGGGAAAAAGAATCTACATATGCATTTGTTGAACAGCATGGATTTACACATTTTCGTGGAACCGAAAGTCAGGATGTCTGTTTTCTTGAGAAAAAGAGTATTGGCAGTTTCCTTGAAAATTACTCAACAGATCCTGGCGACAGCGGGCCTATTCTCTCAACTTCAGGAAAACGCCTCGGCACCCATAAAGGTCTTTTTCGTTATACAATCGGGCAGCGAAAAGGGCTTGGTATTTCCAGCAAAGCACCACTCTATGTTGTTGCCATGAGACAGGAGGACAACAGTATAATTGTCGGAGGGAATGAAGAACTGTTCAGGAGTGAAATCAAATTAAGAGATATCCACTGGCTTACAGGCCCTCCACCCTCTCTGGACAGAGAATATACGGTCCGTATCCGGTACAGTCACAGAGGGGCCCTGGCGACACTGATCCTGAAGGAAAATAATATGGGGGAGCTTCTCTTTCAGGAGCCGCAGAGAGCAATTACCCCGGGACAATTTGCTGTAGTTTACGACGGAACTCAACTTCTTGGCTCGGGTATTATCACCTGATCGGGCAGTCTCCCTCTCACCTGCAATGAATCTTTTACATATCAATAGAACCGGAAGAGAATGAAAAAAGTATCTGTTATAACCCTGGGATGTAAGGTAAACCAGTATGAATCAGCCTCTTTTAAAACCAGCTTTGAAGATGCAGGATACACTATTGCGACGGCAAAAGAAGAGGCAGAGATCATTGTTATCAACACCTGTGCTGTGACAGCAAATGCAGGTGCTCAATCTCGCCAGGCCATCCGTCATGCGGTACGTACCAGCCCGGATGCTGATATTATTATTACCGGATGTTTTGCTGAAATAGGAGCCAGAGAACTTTCCGAAGAGAAGGAACTGCTGGGGCGAAACTATTCTGTTATCGGCAACAGCAAAAAAAGCAACCTTGTTCAGAATGCCCTGACGCGGGCAGAGTCCGGAGGTCAGATCCTTCCTGGTTCCATAAAGGATGCAAAAGAGATCTGCCGTCTGCCCGTCAGAAGATTTGGTGACAGAAGCCGGGCTTATCTGCGAATCCAGGACGGCTGCGAAAGCTACTGCACCTACTGCATCGTCCCCTATACCCGGGGACCGAGCAGGAGCCTTCCACGCACGGAGGTGATAGAGCAGGCAAAAGTATTTGCATCTGAGGGGCACAGGGAGATCGTACTGACCGGTATCCACCTGGGGCTATATGGAAAAGATCTCGGCCCCAAAGAAAGCCTTGCATCCCTGCTTGATGAAATAAGCCTTGCGACCCCGGGAATTTTCTACAGAGTAAGCTCTCTTGAACCTGGTGAAGTTACGGACGACATACTCTCACTTTTGAAGGATCGGGACAATATTCAGCCCCATCTCCATATCCCCCTGCAGAGCGGGGATGACGAAATACTGTCGCGTATGAACAGAAAATATACCACAGCTCAATTCGGGAAAATTATTAATAAATACAATACAGCTCTCCCGGACGGAGCTCTGGGTATCGACATTCTGACGGGTTTTCCCGGTGAAACAGATGCACATTTCAACAACAGTCTGACCTTCCTTAAGAATTTAAAGTTCAGCTATCTCCATGTGTTCCCCTACTCCATCAGACCTGGAACAGTTGCGGCAGGATTTAGCAACCAGGTGACAAAAAAAACTAAACATTCACGGGTCGCCGCTCTGCGAAATTTAAGCGACAGCAAAAAACATGCATTTTATAATAGTCAGATCAGCAGAAGCTATCCCGTACTTGTAGAAGGTAATCGGAACAAGGAAGGATTATTAAAAGGTTTTACCAGCAACTATATTGCCGTCAATTTTGAGGGTCCTGATTCCCTTCTAAACAGTATTACCAGGGTAAAGCTCCTCTCCCTGGAAGAAGGAGATGTCAGAGCAGAAATCGAGGAAAAAAATGAAGGTTGAAATCATTGCTATTGGGGATGAACTGACTTCAGGCAGAATCCTCAATACAACAAGCAGCTTTGCTGCCAGAAATCTGTTTGAGGCGGGATATGAAATATATGCTATGCACACTATTGGAGATAGTCCAAGCTTGATAGGTGAAGCTTTAAAACGGGCAATTGACAGAGTTGACGCAGTGCTGGTTACCGGCGGACTTGGAAACACTGATGATGATTTGACCAATGAGGCGGTTTCCAGGGCTCTTAATCGACCGACCATGCCGAACCTGGAAATCCTCTCAAGTATACGGGCTTACCTGGATGAAATTACGACTGAACCTGTTGGAAAGCTCGAAAAGCTCGCCTGGCTTCCTGAGGGTGCCCAGGCATTAAGTCCGCAATCACGAATGGCCGGATACCAACTGATTCACGAGGATAAGCCTGTTTTTTTTCTTCCCGGTGTACCGAACCAGATGAAACAACTCCTGGTAGACCATGTACTTCCAATTCTTTCAACCTGGCATAAAGATCATCATCTTGCCACCTATCAAACTATTTTCAGGATATTTAATCTGCCTGAAACTGAGGTAAACAGGAAAATTTCCACACTTGACCTTCCCACGGATGTCCATATCGGTTATTACCCTGTTTTCCCTGAAGTGCACCTGAGCCTCATTGTTCGGGACAAAAAAAACAATAACGCCAAAAGACTTTTCAGATCCTCCTGTAAGGCAATATTGACGGTTCTGGGTGATGCCATTTACGGTCAGGATCGTGAATCAATGGAAAGGGTGGTAGGACGCCTTCTGCAGAAAAAATCTCTGCAACTTGCCATTGCCGAATCCTGTACAGGCGGCCTTATCTCCAAAAAAATCACCGACACCCCTGGCAGTTCCGCCTATTTTCTTGGTGGCGTAATTTCCTATGCAAATTCCTTTAAAAATGACTATCTTGATGTTTCTTTGCAGCTCCTTGATCAATGCGGAGCTGTCAGCCGTGAGGTGGCGGAGGCAATGGCTGTCGGGGTACGAAATAACAGCGGTTCTGATATCGGTCTCGCAGTCACAGGGATTGCCGGTCCCGACGGCGGTACAGATGAAAAACCTGTTGGTACCGTATATATCGGCATTGCAGCATCTGAAGAAAATTGGGTAACCAGGTTCCGGTTTTCAGGAGATCGCTGGCAGATCCGCAACATGGCAGCCCAAAGCGGGCTTGATCTTATACGGAAATATCTATTGCAGCAGGATACCGAAAAACAGCACAGTCAGATTTTTGAACAGTACTAACTGTATAATAATTGCTCATCCACAGCTGCAGTAATGTCATAGGCTCATTAAAGCATAAATATTCAGATGGTTAAACGGAAGTCTCTGCCTGCAGAATATACAGCAGTGGAGTAGACAGATATTTCCTGCCATTCATCAAATTCTACTTTTATCGGAGAACACCATGGTCGCAGAGGCAAAAAAAGGAAAAATAAGCAGCATTGACAATGCAATCAGTCAGATTCAGCGACAGTTTGGAAAAGGTTCCATTATGCGCCTTGGATCAGAAAAGGCCCAAAACATACCTGTAATCCCGACAGGTGCCCTCAGCCTTGATATTGCCCTGGGTGTCGGTGGATTTCCGAAAGGGCGTGTTGCTGAAATCTATGGCCCGGAATCCTCGGGTAAAACTACCCTCGCCCTGCACGTTGTAACCTTCTAGTTTCTCAGCCTGATTTCGGCGAACAGGCCCTGGATATTGCGGAAATTTTGATCCGGTCAGGGGGTGTTGATGTCATTGTCATCGACTCTGTTGCGGCCCTTGTTCCGCGTGCGGAAATTGATGGTAACGCGGGCGATTCCCATATGGGACTCCAGGCCAGACTGATGTCTCAGGCCATGAGGAAATTCACCGGTGTGCTGAACCGCAGCAATACGGTGCTCATCTTTATCAACCAGATCAGAATGAAAATTGGCGTGATGTTTGGCAACCCTGAAACTACTACCGGCGGTAACGCACTTAAATTTTATTCTTCTCTTCGTCTTGATATCCGTAGAATCGGGCAGATAAAGGATGGCCAGGATATTATAGGCAACAGAACAAAGGTTAAAGTTGTAAAGAATAAAGTAGCCCCCCCCTTTAAACTGGCCGAGTTTGATATTGTGTACGGCGAAGGGATTTCCAAAATTGGCGATATACTGGATCTGGCTGTTGATATGGAAATTGTGGATAAGAGCGGTTCCTGGTATTCATACCTTGATGAAAGAATTGGACAGGGAAGAGAAAATGCCAAGTCGTTCTTAGCGGATCAACCGGAAATGTGCCTGGATATAGAAAACAAAGTGAGGCTGGCTTACGGTCTCACTAAGAAAAACGATCCCGCACCGACAGCTGACCCTGCCACTCCTGCTGAATCATCAGATTAACAGCTCTTTGTCTGATCGCAACAGAGACTACATACCGACCATTAAAACCGGCGAGAGGAACCAGCAGTCTGGAAAACAGAGATGAAAAAAACTAAGAATAACTATGATGTTATAATCGTAGGCGGTGGACCAGCCGGGCTTTTTGCCGCCTACTACTTAAGCGAACACTCCAACCTTGATGTACTTGTTATTGAAAAGGGCAAACCCTCACTTAAACGAAAGTGCCCAATTAAGGATTCCGGCTGCATCCATTGTAAGCCATGTAATATTCTCTGCGGGATTGGAGGAGCAGGTCTATTTTCCGATGGGAAATTAAATTTCATACATAAACTTGGAAAAACCGACCTCACTCAGTTCCTCGGGATATCTGCCGCAAAGGCACTTATTGATGAAACAGAAGTAATCTTTAACCGCTTTAACATGGACGGCCAGGTATTCCCCACAGATATCGACAAAGCCCGTGAAATACGCAAAGATGCACGTAAGCAGGGCATTGACCTTCTCCTTATCCGGCAGAAACACCTTGGCAGTGACAACCTCCCTGCCCATATTTCAAAGATGGCTGATTATGTGGCGGCCCGGGGTGTTGTCTTTCACCATATGGAGGAGGTTAAAAATCTGATTGTTGACAAAGGTCATATCAAAGGAGTCATAACGGACAAGTCATCCTACAATGCCTCATATGTGATCATGGCCCCGGGAAGAGTTGGTGCAGACTGGGTGGCCGGGATCGCAAGAGAGCTTGATATTGAGGTTTCTCAAAGAGGAATTGAAGTTGGCGTCCGCGTAGAAGTTCATAACGAAATCATGCAGGATCTCTGTTCCATTATTTATGACCCGACTTTTTTCATCAGAACATCAAAATATGATGACCAGACCCGGACCTTCTGTACCAATTATGGGGGATATGTTGCACTTGAAAACTACCAGCGCTTTGTCTGTGTCAACGGTCATGCCCTGATGGACAAGAAATCTGACAACAGCAACTTTGCCTTTCTCTCTAAAGTTGTACTGACTGACCCGGTTGAGGACAACCAGGCTTATGGTGAGTCGATAGGGAAAATTGCCACACTGATTGGTGGAGGCAAACCCCTCCTGCAACGATTCGGGGACCTGAAAAGAGGCAGACGATCAACCTGGAACAGAGTGAAAAACAGCTATATAGAGCCGACTTTAAAAAACGTAACCTGCGGTGACATTGCCATGGCTCTTCCCGAAAGAATTCTCACGAATCTTATAGACGGACTGAACCAGCTCAACCAGGTGGTTCCCGGAGTAGCTAATGACAGTACCCTTCTCTACGCTCCGGAGATCAAATTTTTTGCAACCCAGGTTGCCACCGACAATAATCTGGAGACTGCAGTGGAGGGGCTGTTCGTTGCAGGAGATGGCCCCGGAGTTGCCGGAAATATTGTTTCAGCCACCGCCACCGCTCTTATCCCTTCAAAAGAAATTATCAAAAGAGAAAGCAGCTGAAGTAAAAAAAGAATACCACTAAAAATTGAGTTGACTCTCTATGAGTTGAGGGTATAATAGCCGCTGTTAGAAATAATTATTATTATTTTATTCTGGAGGAATGAAAAATGGAAAAATGGAAATGCCCCTGTGGTTATATTTATGATCCGGCAGATGGTGATGAAGACAACGGAGTTGCAGCAGGAACAGCCTGGGAAGACGTACCCGAAGACTGGGTCTGCCCTCTCTGCGGAGCAGAAAAGGAAGCCTTTTTCAAGGTAGACTGATTGTTGTTACAGCTGCAGGGATTTACGTTAATATCATACCCTGCAGCTTCTTTTTTGTGTGACGCAGAATGTTGCTGCCAGATTACTCTCTAATCAGTGTCCCATACAATTCGTCATTGTACCCCACATACAACACCCGGCCCCGCCTCAGGGTAGGTGCCCGCAGGTTTCCTGTCCGTCCTGTAACCCGCTTTAACACTTCCTCCCTGTCTGCCTCTCCGGGATCATACTCGAGTATCTTTTTCCCACTGGTCACGTAAACCTTCTCTGCGTCGCCTATCACATCCCATACAGCATCACCTTTCAATGTCTCTTTCGCCGCGTTTACCTCTTTGGTAACGGAAATACCGCTCTCATCAAAAGCCACCCGGGCTTTTTTACAAGAGACTCACCCTTTCCGCATATAGGCCCAGTCTATACTCATCTCCACTCTCCTTCTTCAAACATCCATATTAAGAAAAATACTAACCGAATAAATCGGAATTTTTAAAATCTTGGATAAGTGCCTTGTTGCTGATATTACCAAGTAAGTTAAATATCACTTTAGATTTTCTCAGAGTCTGTGCTTACCTGTTTTTTATGACAAAAGTTTGTCAGTAAGGCACTAACCCTCAGGCGGGGTGAAAACTCTTTTCCCCATCTCCATGTCCATGGCAAACATGCCGGCGGAATCATTGCCAATCATTTTCATTTTTTCCACAACATCCCCTACAGAAGACTCTTCTTCAACCTGTTCAGCAACAAACCACTGCAGGAAAATATTTGCAGCATGATCCCTCTCTTCCAGCGCAACGTCAACGAGGTCGTTTATCAGACCCGTAACTTTAGCCTCATGGGCAGCTGTCTCTTCTATAACCTCAAGTGGAGTAGACCAGTGACGAACAGGTTTGGCGATTGCCTCCAGTTCAACACTCCCTCCTCTCTCAAGGAGGTAATCAAGCATTTTCATTGAATGAAACATTTCCTCCTGTGCCTGGGCACGCATCCAACCGGCAAACCCGGACAAACTCTTCTCGCTGAACCATGTGGACATGCCGAGATAGAGATAGGAAGAGTACAGCTCAGCATTTATCTGACCGTTAATAACCCCACTCATTTTTTTACTGATCATACCGTGTAACTCCTGTTAACTGTTATTAAACCCGGGTAGCTCACGGGCAAAGTCAAAAAACCAGTACAATTCCAGTCACGCTGGGTTGATGTTGTCCTCCATTACAGATGACCGGAGCGGTAAGTACTATAGTGGGCAGGGGAGAAAGGCGCCAGTAATTTTATACACTGTCCAGAAATGACAACCTAAAATC
>JAFDME010000005.1 GCA_019306075.1 Deltaproteobacteria bacterium
CTGATCAATCCAGGAAGTGAGCGCCTGTTTTATTATCCAGTTACGGGAACGTTCCAGTCGCGATGCAATTTCATCAACCTTATCCGCGATTGGCAAAGGGACATGCGCGGTCAGAACTTTGGTCTCAGTTTGGGCCATTTCTTTCTCCCAGGGCAATTATACATACGGTCAATCTTCTGCTGTTAATCATAATGATTAATTTTGATTTTAACATCTCGTAATACAAATTTCATCCCATAAATTTCAAGGTATACTTTGAAAATCCGCAGCGTTTTCCCGACATTTCAATGCCCGCACCATATCCATTCGACGAATTGATGGATTTTGTTTCCCTTTCCTCCACCACAAAGATTCTCATCTTGTCGTATTTTACGAGAAATCCCATACTATCATCGCCTCACCAAAAAAAACCGATGGGAGGAGAATCATGCAGGAAACCATATCTCTTTTTACCGAAAAATATGGATTGACCAGGAGTGAAGTCATTGTCGAAATCGAAAAGGTTTTTTTTTTTTTTTTTTTAAGAAAGATAGTGTTGAGTGTAGGCAGAAAGCCACAAACAAGAAAGCCCGGAATCACTGATATTCTCAGCAATTCCGGGCCTATAGATGGTGCCCCCGGCAGGATTCGAACCTGCGGCACCAGGATTAGGAATCCTGTGCTCTATCCCCTGAGCTACGAGGGCAAAAAAGAATTGATCCTCCAAAAAGGTGAAAAACTTTTACAACAATTCCCGTCTCTCCGCAAGCTTTCTTCCACCCTTTATTCAACTGTTCCTGATCATCCTGGTTTTTTACGGTATGAAAAACTTGAAATATTACCATTAACGTGATGTAGTTACATACTTTTTCACTGTTCTCCGGTCAAGAGCAGTTTGTTGAGAGACTGCTTCATAGGTTCCCAGCTTACGGTAGAGCCTCCTGCAGTATTGGGACAATAATTCCCGACCAGTTAAAGTACCGGCCTCCACCTCATGGATAAATTGATCGCTTTTCCCTTCATCTTCCCCAAAGTTCTGCCAATGATACTGATCACTCAGCATAATTCTACGCACACACTGTTCAAGTTCTCTGATATTTCCCGGCCACGGATAGCCGGGTGGTTGATTCTCCCTGATATATAAACTTATCTTTTCAACTGCCTGAAGACCTTTAGTACCAAGGATGCGACGAATGGTAAACTGCAATATTTCCGAGAGTTCACCCGGATGCTCCTTGAGTCTCTGGCGAAGGGGCGGTACATGAATCACATCAGAGCAAATACGATAGTAAAAATCATCCCTGAATTGGCCACTTGCGCGTATTTGATCAAGTGATTTATTGGTTGCAGCAATAACTCTTCCCTGAAATTTTTTTTCTCTGTGACTGCCCACCGGAGTGAATGTACGATCCTGCAGAACCTGCAGCAGCTTTATCTGCACAGGGATGCTGACATCACCAATTTCATCAAGAAATATCGCCCCACAGGGACTGCAGCGACTAAATATCCCCTTATGCGTTTCTATCGCACCTGTAAAAGCCCCTTTCCTGTGACCGAAGAGTTCTGACTCAATCAACTGCTCGGGATATTGCGAGAGATTTATCGGAGTAAAAGCCCGGGCAAAACTTTCTGAGAATTGACCCCTTTTACTGTCAAAAGGTATGTAACCGGATCTACCGATAGCGGCAGCAGCCATCCCCTTACCGGTGCCCGTTTCTCCGAGGATCATCGTAGAAAAATCCTCCATACGATTCCACAGGAACTCATCATAAATTCTGCTGTCACTGGTAAAAATATTGTTCCAGAGAGCGCGCCTGAGTGCCATCACACACTGACTTGCTCCCGCAATTCCGCTAATAAAATAGAACGCTCTGCGCATTTGAAAAAAAAGGGAAAAATAACGGATCGCCTCTGGCTCCGAAATCCCACTTTCTGTCAGTACAGCCAGGGCCTCACGACCAAATTTCACCGACAGAATTTCATCACCGGCCTTCACCTGCTCCCTGATATGGTCATCATATGCATCGCAGAAATCATGAAAAACCCGAAATAGAATGCCATAACGCAGGAGCTCTTTCTCTTCTCTTCCCGGGACCACTCCCGCCTTTCTGTTTCTCGCACTGATTGCCTCGGTTGTCTCACTGACCCTGCTCAACAGTTGAGAGTGTATCTTTTCTATAGATTCTGCCGATGAGAGACCGGTTATGGACAGATCAATGGCCCGGCGCTTAGGATCAAAAGGATTTGTAAACGCCGCAGTTCTGATCTTATGGAGTATTTCTCTTTCATCAACCTTCATACAATTCTCCCTGAATATTCATTTAATGTACAACTGATGTTCATTAAATGTCAAGTCAAAGGCAATTATGATCTACTGATGAAAATCATAATATAATTTTTTATGTTTATTTTCAACATATTATAGCATATACGAGCCGCAGGCACGGTTTATGCTATTTAAACCATTGAACACAAACCACAAACCATAAACAACCGGGAGGAAACCTCATGAAGGAACAAAAAAAAGAACATACCTGGATTATTTCACTTATCTCAGCAATAACAATTTTCCTTATTCTGGCCGTATTTGCCAAGTCACAGGCAGCAGGTCTGCTCAAACCCAAGAATGGAGACCAATCACTTATCTCCATCAAATCACACAATGTCAGCGTTGTTATTGACAATGGATTTGCACGGACAGAGGTCGATCAGGTTTTTATCAATACAGGAGATCGTGATCTGGAGGCAGTATATTCTTTCCCTCTACCCAAAAAGGCAAGCCTTTCCGAGCTGACTCTCTGGATCGACGGAAAAGAAATTGTGGGTGAAGTACTTGAAAAACAAAAAGCCAAACAAGTTTACGAAGACCCGAAATCCAAGGGCAAAGAAACGGCACTAGCCGAAAAAAATGGTTATAAGACTTTTGATATTTCTGTATATCCGGTGAAAGCAGCGAATGAAACCAGAATAAGACTGGTCTACTACCAGCCACTGACAATTGATCTGAATGTCGGTCGTTATGTATATCCGCTGAAAGAAGGCGGAGTAGACGAAGAACGTATCTCATTCTGGTCGGTTGACTCAGAAATTAAAGAATCCTTCACTTTCGACCTGATTCTTAAGTCGACCCAGCCTGTAAAAGATATGAGGATGCCGGGATATACCCAGGCCCTGATAGAAAAATTACCATCCACTACCGGAGAAGAAGGCGGCAATGACCATATCTATCATGCCCGCCTTGATTACAGCAAGGGTGGTAATTTGAGCGAAGATATCATCTTCTATTACAGGCTTGATGATACAGTTCCGGCCCGCGTCGAAGTTGTCTCCTACAAAGAGGCCGGTGCCAAAGATGGGTCATTCATGATGACAATCACACCCGGAGCATCTCTCGGCCGGATCTCTGAGGGAGTGGACTGGGTATTTATTCTGGACAAATCAGGCAGCATGAGCGGAGGAAAAATTCAGGCTCTGGCAGGTGGTGTATCAAGGGTAATTGGAAAGATGACACCCGCAGATCGATTCAAAGTAGTCACTTTTAACGATATTGCCAATGATATAACCGGTGGGTTTATTAATGCAACCCCTGAAAATATCAACAAAACACTTGCCATGATAACCAATATTCATGCCGAAAAGAGCACAGCACTCCACGCGGGACTTAAACTCGGTTTGAAAAAAATTGATAGTGAAAGGACCTCGGCCATTTTCCTGGTAACAGATGGTGTTGCCAATATCGGCCCGGAACATCACTCCGATTTCCTCAAGCTGCTTGAAGCAAACGACATACGTATCTTCACCTTTGTCATGGGAAACAGCGCCAATCGCCCTCTGCTTGAAACCCTGGCCAAAAAATCCGGCGGTTTTACAATGGACATCTCCAGTCAGGACGATATTTACGGAAAAATTCTCCAGGCAAAGAGCAAGGTGATCCGCGAAGCCATGCACGGTGTTACTGTAAAGTTTTCAGGAGGCGGTGTCAGCAAACTGACACCCGCTTCACCCGGGTCTCTCTACCATGGCCAGCAGCTTGTGATGTTTGGTAAGTATAATAAGCCCGGCCCGGTTTCGATCTCCATGCAGGCAAAAATTTCAGGTGCAGAGCAGGAATGGACATGTGACACAACTCTGCCCGCAGAAGACCTTGATAACCCGGAAATCGAAAGGCTCTGGGCATTATCCGCCATTGATGAAGTGATGGATGAAATCGAAATCAACGGTGAGTCGGACAATCTCCGCGATCAAGTTGCAAAGCTTGGAAAAAAATATTCACTGGTAACTGATTACACCTCAATGGTGGTACTTGATGAACAGGAGATGGAAGGACTGGGAATTCAACGAAGTAATGCAGACCGGGTAAATAAGGAACGAAAGGCACAGCAACAACGAAAGAACAGCCCGCAGAAAAGCTATCGTGTTGACAACACAAAGAGTGGCGGAATGTTCAAAGGTGCCAGCTCACCCGGTGTTGGTTCAGGCCCTGTCGGTCCGTGGTTTCTGGTTGTATTGCTCGGGTGCTGCTGGTTGGTAAGGCGCAAATGTTGATAATCACAAAAATCGGGGGAACAGCCATGAAATTGTCCAGACAGAACAGGTTTCCAGCTGCACTTACAGGATTTATGATAATTTTAATTGCCTGTAACCTGCACCTGTTTCTTGGCACTTCCCCCTCACCACTGATATTCAGCGAGAATTTGGTTGCAGATGGTGAGTGGTGGAGAATCATCACTCACCTCTTTGTCCATGTCAGCTGGTACCATCTGCTTCTTGACAGCATTGCAACAGCCTTTCTCTGGCATGAGATAGAGCTGGATTCTTTTCCGAAAAAGCTTTTCATTGCTGTTTCAGCAGCCGCAGGCAGCCTTCTCTGTGCTGTCCTCTTTTCACCACTCATTGAACAATCCGGTTATTGCGGTCTATCGGGCCTGGCCCATGGTTTAATGTTTTTTCTGGGACTCCTCTGGCTGGAGGAATCACTAACGACAGGAAGACAGACAGGAGCCAACCCGGTGAAAATAATCGCAGCGATCCTGCTTCTTCTTGCAAGCGGAGGAAAGAGCATTGTTGAAGTTGTGTCAGGATCTGTTATCTTTGCACAGATACACATGGGCGATCTCGGAGTCCCCATCGTACACGCACATCTGGGTGGAGTTTTGGGAAGTCTGGCCGCATATCTATTTCTGAGGTTCTATAAATCAAAGAGTAAATGAGCTGCCCCCCGGTTAATGGAGATAATTATGAAATTTGCATGGATATTTGTATTCTCCGCAGTCTTAATCTGGTCAGCAATCAATCCGGCCGATTACTTCACCTGGATTTTAGAGGTTGCTCCGGCGCTTATCGGATTTACCGTCCTCGCCTTAACCTATAAAAAATTCAAACTGACAAATCTTGCATACATATTAATCCTCGTCCACTGCATCATTTTAATGGTTGGCGGCCACTATACCTACGCCCATGTCCCTGCCTTTGACTGGATAAGAGATTATTTTGACCTGCAACGAAATAACTACGATAAAATCGGCCATTTTGCACAGGGATTTGTCCCGGCGATTATTGCCAGGGAAATTATGATCAGAAAATCAGCAGTTAATGGAAAAAAATGGCTCAATTTTCTGGTTGTCTGCTTCTGCCTTGCCTTCAGCGCATTTTATGAACTGATAGAATGGTGGGTCGCCGTATTTTCAGGCGGCTCTGCAGAAGCATTTCTTGGAACGCAGGGGTATGTGTGGGACACTCAGTCTGATATGGCCCTGGCCCTTATCGGAGCAGTATGTTCACTGGTTTTGCTTGGAAGAATCCATGACAGACAGATAGAGAAAACACAGCAGGACCACAGGCCTAACCCGACAAGCCAGAAAACTTTTTAGTTAGTGCCTTGGTGCAGGAATTAACCAATTGAGTTAAATAGAACTTCAGGTTTTCCTATTTTTTATTACAGCTTTTATGGAGTAAGGTACTAACCAATCTTTATAAGTCCCCGCCTGTTGAGTTCTTCTACAAAATTGAGGAAATCTTTTTTTAGCATTTCCGGTTCAACATCATATATATCAAGTAACCCATTCTGCACTTCCTGCAGAGTTTTACCCTGCCGGAGCATCTGCCAGATATCACTGGCCACAGCGTCGAGACCAAAATAATTTTCACTTGCCATATCGAGCAGCACCATCTCCTCGTCAACTTCCTGCGCATACACTGTGTCGGACAATGAAATTTTTTGATCCATCTTCATATTTTTCTCTAATATTTTACTTTAACTTACCGATATGAAATAATAATATCAATGGTAGTGGTGGTGGTAATTTCTATCATGTTCCACAGGTCTGAACATCAGACAAAGGAACAAAAATATATATTTATTTGTAATTACAACACTTTAAGAACAATATTCAATCAACAAAACAGAAAACAAACAAAAATGGCCCTGATAGAGTGATGCTGTTAACCCAGCTCTTTTCTCTTTATCTCCATAGAAGAAATCAGTGACAACGCCACCTCAACACCTTGTACCAAAAGTAATTCTTCATAACTCATAGAGGTGATTTTCAGTTTTGCCAGGGTTTCCTCAAGCTTTCCGGCATCAATATAATCCGATTGCTCATCTCTGCTTCCTTCACCCTCCGAAAAAAACATTTTACCGGCAGACAAAACAAGTGAAACCAGCCGTTCAACCCTGGCCCTCTCTTCCTTTGCATTTGCCCAGAGTATACTACCCGGCAGCAGCTTTCCCGCAGCTGATCGAAACAGATACCGCCCTACACCGTTTCGGACAAGGTATTCCGCCGGCACCCCAACTATAAACTCAACTATTCGTTTATCCAGCAACGGATAGCAGTATTCCAACCGGTTGGACAGTGCCGAAGCAGCCCATGACTCTATACGGCTCTGCAGGTGCCCATTTTCCCAGTAAGCCAGCATATGTCCCCTGATTGTCCGCTTCGGCTGCATGGTCAACGTCGATTCTTTCCCCGCCTCCTTGTTGATAACCGGTAAAAATTCTTTTTTTACAAATGGAAATGAAAGTTCTCCTGCACAACGATTCCTTGGCATATAGCGGTATATCTTTCTTGGCACAAATATTAAAAAAATATTGTGATAAAGTGCACCGACAAACCGGCGCATGGGACTGGCTTTATCTGCAAAAGCCTTCTGCTTCAACTCCTTCAGAACTTTTTTAATTTTTCCCCGGGAAAACAGATCCGCATAGTAGGCCTGACCATGATACGTCACCAGCTCATCTCCACCCCAGCCGGAAAGGATTGTCCTTGCGCCTCTGTCCTGAGCTGCCTGACGTACGGGATATTCATACCAGAATCTTGAAGAGTCACCGTAAACGATAGAATGGCTGCCCATATAATGATAAATATCCCCGGCGGCAAGTGAAACATAGCGATGATCAATGCCTTCAGCTTCTGCAATTTCCCTGCTGTTGGACCATTCATAATGGGAGGGATCATCATTTTTAGTCGGCTTATGCAGCCAGTTAAACGCCAGCAGTTTTCCTCCATTTTCTTTGAGTTTCCGGGCGGCAATCACCGCAATGGTAGAAGAGTCAAGTCCACCACTGAGATGTGAAACAACGGGGTAAGTGGAACGTATCCGGTCATGAACGGCTCTCTCAAGCAGTTCGGAAAGTTTTTCTACATACGCATCTGCATCCGACAGTTGAATTTGCGGTGCATCCTCCAGCCTCCAGTAACATTTCTTAACTGCCCGGGAAGCTGTGACAGTCATGGAATGTGCCGGAGGAAGCTTATGAATATCCTTAAAAAATGTCAGCTCAGGGCTGATCAGTTCAGCATTCACGATAAAGTTGGCTACAGCCTCACTGCTGATCTCTTTCTTAATCTCAGGATGAGCAACCAGTCCTTTCAGATCATTGGCACAGACGAAAAGTGTATCAGTAAGGTGAAAGTAGAGCTGTTTTACCCCCACATGATCCCTGGCACAGAAAAGCTGCTGCCTTTTCTCATCCCAGATCACAAAGGCAAAATCACCGAGAAAATGCTCCGGACACTCTTCCTCCCATTTACAATAGCCCCGCACAATAAAATCGCTGTCTGTCAGCTTATCAAGGAGATAACCCGGTATATCAAGAAGTAGTGCCAGTTCTTCACGATTATCCAACCGGCCATCCATGGTGATAACCATATAATCGCGGCTGGCCGGCAGATTTTCAAATTTGGATTCAGGAGTGTTCCAAAGCATGGCATGGCCAAGTGCAACAGAGCCCTGATGCCATATGCCCCGATCATCCGGCCCCCAGGAGGAGATACCTTCAAGCATGGAGGAGGTGATCTCTTCGCCCGTAACCCTGCCATTGCGATTATAGATGCCAAAAAATCCGCTCATTTCATCATATTACTGTGGCTACAGACAGCGTCATACACTTCTCCCTGTCGCTCCATATTCCACGGCATCTGCACCCGAAACAGTCTGACCCGATTGAGTAAAGAGGAGAGATAAGCCAGTCGATGTGGTCTCAAAAAGGAGAAAGTATAAAGATAATTTGGCAGCAATGTATCGAACTTTTCAAAGCCATTCACCTCTTCGATCAGCACATCCGCATCAGCTGCTCCTCTTTCCAGTGCGTAAAAGGCGTGGATAGGTTTACAGTCGTTCATAAACGCATCAACCCGGTAACCAAGTTCTTCAAACTTACGGTAAGGGCGGTGATATGGATGTGAACCCGCAGACATAAACCTTCCCTCATCAATAAACGTCGGCACTTTGTCGTCTGAAACAAGTACATGACCATGACGGATAAAGTAGTCAGTCAAGGTGGATTTCCCCCCCATCGACGGGGCAATGAAAAGCACCGGTCTGCCGCATATTTCAACAGCCCCTGCATGAAGGAAATCATACATACCTTCCAGAGTAAAAAAAAGAGGCAGCAGCAGGTGGACAAACCAGAAACAGAGCAGGTGGGCATCACCACACTCACCCGACTGATAAAAAACAGTCCGCTCACCTCCCCTCCAGTAAAAACGAACCACATCCTTGACTTCATAACACCAGGGCTGTCCATCTTCACTGCAGTCCGGGATTCTGTCACTATAAAGATAGACCTGTCGTCCATGGGCCTGGTAGAAGGGCACTCCACAGGTAATTGAAGATATATATTCTGCCGGTACTTCTGACGAAAATTCAAGACTGTAGCGCCCATCACTGCCTGAGGAGAAATCCAGAGGAAAACTGATATCACTTATAATTTTCGTACCGTATATGATCATGTTCATACATTCAGATGATTACTCAGCCAACCCGACAAGCCGGAATTTTTTTTAGTATCACTGTCCCCACCTGAACACGGACACCACAGTAAAAGCTTCATGCCCTTGATGCCCGGTGATTACAGCTTCACCGCATTGAGTCCAGGCATGGGCCCTCATTTTTTCGTTACTTTTTTTATCTTTCATCACACCGAGATAAAAAACTCCAGGAATAGAGCGCCGTTGCAACATCCTGTGGGCGGTAAGTGACTGTGCAAGACAGGCACTCTCCCAGGGTGTATTGGCTGCAGCTCTTGTTATTGCCCCCCCTATTGAACCGGCAATATCTGTTTCCCTGCCATTCAGCGGAGTTACCCGGGCACAATTTTTTTTCTGCTGTTGAAGGGAGCGGGTAAGCCGTTTGAAAGAGACCGTTGCAATTGCTGCCTGCATGATCCCCAGGGTCAGCCAGGCTTCAAGAAAAACTTTCTTCTCCCAAAGGGACAGTTCGCAGAATTTTCTTACCTTCTGAATCATCACATCCAGTGATCAATCTGTTTTTACAGTTTCAATTTAAAAGACCTCAACACGCATTCTCACAATTGAGATAGAGTATACACGAGGAACAGACCAATATGCTGTAGTGACTATAATTGCTGACTCAGAGGCGAAACAGATGCAGCCGCACCAACTCGCTTTTGGAGGACATGTGGTTTAATCACCTGAATGTCCGGCGAAAAACAACACAAGCAGGAGCAAAATGAAACACAGATGGAATGATCACTTGATTGTTATACCATAATTCCAGATTATCACAGGATTTCAGCTACACCTGCTCATTTCCGGAAAGCAGGGATTCACCATCTTCCAGGAATGTTCCGGGATAATCCTCAGCTTTGACATTTGAATTTATTACACAATTTCGACCGATCTTCTGTCCGGCAGGAATCTCACTTCCCTTACCAACAAGAGTGATCCCGGTATAAAGATGGCTGGGGTTGAGTATATTCGCCTGTAAGTGGTTTTCCCCTGCGCCGACCACCGCACCTGCCCTGACAACTACATCCTTGTCCAGAATCGAATAATCGACAACTGCTCCTTTTTTCACCAGGCAGTCCGCAAAGAGAATCGAGTCCCTGACAACAGCTCCCTTCTCAACGACGACCCCGGGAGCAAGCACTGAGTTAATCACTTCTCCCCGGATAACGCTTCCAGCTGAAACAAGAGATGATCTCACCTGAGCGTCAGACCCAAATCGGGCAGAAGGCCTGTCCGCCGATCTTCCTCTCGTTCCGATGTTTGTAACAATATTCCACTTTTGCGGAGAAATTCCACTGTCCTTTCGAATGACATCCATATTGGCTTCCCAATAGGATTGAACAGTTCCCACATCCCGCCAGTAACCATAGAACGGATAGGCAAAGACGTTGTCATTTTCAATCGCTCTCTGCAGTATATGCATGCCGAAATCCACCTCAAGTTTATCCTTTTCCAGGGTTTCTATAAGGTAGTTATAGTCAAAGACATAGATTCCCATGGAAGCCAGGTTTGTCTTTGCTTCCCTGGGTTTCTCCTCCCACTCAATAATTCTATCGTTGTCATCGGTAACCCCTGCCCCGAACTGGTGAATCTCACTTTTGGGTACCACCATCATTGCGATGGTAACATCAGCTTTTTTTGATCTGTGAAATTCAATCATGGCATCAAAATCCATATGATAGATATGATCGCCTGAAAGAATAACTACCTCGTCGGCAGGATTTGATTTAATATAGTCGAGGTTCCTCCGTACAGCATCTGCTGTGCCCCTGTACCAGTCCGATTCAAGCTCACCGGTACGGGGCGGCAATATCTGTATCCCCCTGTTCCTGCCGGTAAAATCCCAGGTAGCGCCAGTACTTAAATGATCCATAAGGGAAAGCGGCTTATACTGCGTTAAAACACCAACTTTCTGCAACCCTGAGTTCATCACATTGCTGAGACTGAAATCAATAATCCTGTAGATGCCCGCAAAAGGCACTGCCGGTTTGGCCCTTTTCTGCACCAGTATATTCAACCGGCTGCCAACCCCCCCGGCCAGGAGAAGAACCAGAGCTTCCTTTGCCTTTCTCATTTCAAGACCTCCCCGGGGGCAACGCGCTTCGGCCAGTTGCCGACTGCAGCCTCTGGACAGACAGTCGCGCCGGCTCCGACACGTACATTCCGGGGAACCTGGTTATTCCAGCCAATTACCGTAACATCGGAATTTTCATCAACAGCCCCGGTTCCAACAATAGTGCCGGAGCCAAAACTATTGTTAACATCACTCACCACCTTGTTCAAATGGCAGCCTTTTTCAACACTGTTTTTGAAAAAGAGAATCGAATTTTCAACAGTTGCCCCGTTTTTTACTCGAACGCCGGGAAAAAGGATCGAATTCTTCACAGTCCCTCCGACCTTGCAGCCATTATAGATCAGACTGTTTGTAACATCTGCATTTTCACCCAGCAAAAGAGGTTCCTGATCGCAAATCCTCCGATGCTCCAGATTAGTTCTGAATACCCATTTTTCCAGATCAATCAGAGGCTCAGGCCCGAGCAGATCCATGCTTGACTGCCAGTACTCGTTTATAGTTCTGGTATATCCCCAGTATCCACGGAATTTATAGCCAAATACCCTGTATTGGCCCTGAAGAAGCATGGGAATAATATCGCGCCCAAAATGAAATGAATCCCCCTCCTGATTCTCTTTCAGAGCCTCATAGAGAATTTCCGGCTTAAAACACATTACCGTCATTGAGGCCCAGTTGGACCCGGGGCTGTCCGGCTTTTCCTGATAATCTATAACTCTGCCCCCCCGGTCACCATCCTCATCATCAAGGGATGCCAAACCAAACCTGTGAGCTTCACCCACCGGCACCCTGGTGAAAGCTATGGTAAGATCTGCCCCTTTTTCATAGTGGTAGTCAATAACCTCCTGATAATCCATTTTATAGATATGGTCTCCGGAGACAATAAGTATTTCTTCCGGCTTATGATACTGGATAAAATCGAGATTTCTATAGACAGCGTCGGCAGAACCCCTGTACCAGCCTGTCGGGTCAAAACCAGTCGAGGGGGGAAGTATAGAGACTTGCCGATTACGCCCGATCATGTCCCAGGCGGCACCTGTTCCTATATGATTAATGAGAGAAAAACTACGATATTGACTGAGGACCGCAACCTGCTCAATGCCTGAATTCATCAGGTTGCTCAGTGGAAAATCGATTACCCGGCCAAAGCCCCCGAAGGGAACTGCCGATTTAGGGCGAAAGTAGGTCAGAACATTTAGCTCATCAACCCTTCCCCCCGCCAGAATCACTGCCAGTGTAGTAGGTTTCAGCATGCATTTACCTTCTGTTCTTATGGCCTTTAGTGCCTTACTCCAAAACTTCTACAATAAAAAACAGGGAAACTGAGTAGGGTCGTTTAAAATTATGTGGATGAATTTACTTCCATGGCACTTACTTGCAGCTTGTCTGCGTTAGTACCCGGCTCCATCTGTTAACGCTACGATCAAAACGACAAAACAGCTACCCTGAATTATTGGAACTACATGTGACGCATAATCAACCGCTTGAGGACATCTGAAGTAAATTCCCGGTCACCGAGATCAAGGTTTTTCAGCGGCACCTCAGCCCTGGCTGAACCTTTATGCCCCCCGGCGGAGCCCAGAGATCCGAAAATCCGGCTTGCGAGTTTCCCTGCACTTTTCCGATACCCGTCGCAGCGAAAAATTACCACCAGTTTTTCACCGTGAATTCCGGATACAAAGACCCAGTCGATTTCACCCACATGGTTGAGAAAATCGGCAACTATTACCAGAACGTCAGGACTCCTGACTCTGCCGACATGACTGTAATACCTCCTCTTTGAGTATTTCAACTCAGAAAGGGCAATGTTGAAATACCTGAGTTCAGATCGCCTGAGATCAGTTAATTCAAACTTCCTGACCAGATCTCTGTTGGCAATATTAAAGAGGTATCGAAAAGCAATACCATCAGCAAGCAGCGATTTCTGTTCAAAATCCTGGGTATCGACTTTGATGCCGTAAAACAGTGCCGTGGCAAGAGCCACTGATGGCTTCATACCGGCTGCCCTCAGATATTCAACCGCCATTGTAGAGGTTGCACCATATTCAGGCCGAATATCGATAAATTCAGCATCCCAGTCACCACTGACCGGATGGTGATCAATAATTGCATCAATCTTTATATTTTCAAAGCTTGGCAGATGATCCGGCTGGGAATCAACCATCACCTTCTTACTGAAATCATTTGTCTTTATTTCCTGCAGACGGACGAGGGGAATCTTAAGTCGCTCAACCATTGCAACATTGTTAAGACGCCTGATTTCGTTGGGGTGGGCTATTGTTACGCTTGTCACCCTGTAGCGCAGGAGTTTCTTGACAGCCAGCGCAAAAGCCAGCGCATCAGGATCTGCGTTAATAATAACCAGGACCTTATCCTCTTTACCGAAAACATCCCAGAAGGCATGTAATCTATCCCTGGCTGTATTTTTGTATTTCTGTCTTTCCTGGAAACAATTCAACTGTTTTCGTTTTCGAGTCATAAATGGTAACAGTGTCATTTCGAATGAAACATAAGCGGCACCCGCCGATTCATTTCACTTGTTGTTGTTCACCTGATTTTCATTACTACAGAACTAAATCAGGGAATCAACTGCGTCAAAATGTCAGCCACCTCCCATAGAATTCAGTCCCGTGCGTTTTTCAGAAACTGTACGAACGGAACAGTGCACTATTGTCGACCAGTTATCTCAGTAAAACCCATACAGTTTTAAATGATATACTGTTATAACAAATAGTTACAATCAAGTCCAAGAGTACATCGAACTTTCACTGTACCATACTGCTTATTTCAAATGCAAGCTTTTGCAAAACCAACTTACCCCAGGTACTGCTACCAGTCATAAAGAATTTCCCAGGAGTTCTGAAAAGAACCATCCTGATGACTGAAGCGAACGATCCTCGTCTGCCCTTCCCCGGGTTGAGTCGATTTTTTTTCATGCCAGAGCCGAAATTCAATGGCAGGAAGAGGAACTGCAACCTGAATTCCATCTGAATCACCCGAACCAAGCCATAATTCTTTTTCTTCAATAACCTTCCAAACGACCCCTGTTTTTTTATGAACTAATCGTTCTCCAACCCGCGGAAGGGCAAGATCTTCCCGCAGGTCACCGAAACGAAAACTCTTCCTTTCGCCATGATCAAGTATCGCTTCTCCCATTATCTTGATACCGATGGCTCCAAGAGGAGCTGTCACCAGAATCGACAGTACCGCCACAGCAAGAATTACATCACCTGCCCCGACACCAGCAGCCAGGGGAACACCTCCTATTGCCGCCTGTACCGTGGCTTTCGGTACATATGAAACAACGCAAAAGAGTTTTTCCCGCCAATCAAGACCACAACCGAGAACGGATAGATAGGTGCCGACACTGCGAAAAACAAGACCAATGAAAATAACGGCAAGTCCGCCGAGACCAGCATCCCATGCCACATGGATATTGACCTGCGAACCAACCAGAACAAAGAGCAGCAATTCAGCGAATACCCACACTTTTTTTAATTTTTGAGAAATAATATGGGCAATAGGTTCCGACTTTTCAAGGATAATGAAACCGATAGCCATAACTCCCAGGAGACTGGCGATGGGCACCCATGGTTCACAGACTGACTCCAGCCAGGTAAGACCGATGGAAACACCGATGACAACGAGGGTGCGTTTTGGCGGCTGCCAGTCATATCTCCGGAAAAGCCATAAAAGGATCATTCCCGGGATCAAACCGGCAATAATACCCAGAGTGATGGAGACGGGTATCTCAGCAAGTTTTTGCCATATATGTATCTCACCACCTCCGTACATCCCCATAAAAATGGTGAAAATAACGATAACAAAAACATCATCAATAGATGATCCCGCAAGAATTAAAGTGGGCAGTCCCTTTTTACTTCCTCTACCGCGGTCCATGAAATCAATCATCAATGGCACTACTACTGCCGGCGACACAGCACCAAGTATTGCCCCGAGAACCGCCGCATCAAGCACACTGATATTAAGAAAATGAGGGGCGACGAGGATAACACCGACTATCTCAAAAATGGCGGGTATGACACTCATGGTAAGTGCCGCACGTCCCACCCGGTGCAGGGTGTCTCTATGAAGTTCAAAACCGGCTCTCAGCAAAATGACAATTAGAGCAATTTTACGAAAATCGGCAGAAACGTCCATCATGGCGGGTTGCATGAAATTGAGGGCATAGGGGCCAACAACAACACCCACAAGAAGCATGCCCACAAGTCCTGGCAAACGGGCTTTGCGAAAGAGATAATCTGCAAACAACCCCAGAACAATTATCAAGGCAAGACTGACAGCCATGGGAACCTCCTTTACGACACAAATAAAAAAGTTATCCTATTGCGGCACACACTATACTACACTATTATCTAACACGATGAAAAGTGAGGATTAACTCAATGAGGAAGGCAGGCTGCAATCATTATTCCAAATCCTGACACATATCCATACGTGCAGGAGTCATCAGCCCAAGCAGGGCAGTTGAAGAAGAGGGGAACCCCATCCCCCGAAGAACATGCTGGTGAGACTACAGGGAGAGAGAAGAAAAGTCAATCGTGAATCCCCCATTATTAACCCTTCAAATTGCCATAGTTACGATTTTTCAGATACGCCGGATAAATGACTCGAGCTGGTATTGACGGGCTCGTAAAAAGTCCATTTGAAGTCCCCGGGTGACTCTGAAAAAAGTTTGGTATACAAGGCGTAGTGTTTTAATCGGAGACCCGACTGGAGATGCGATGTGTCGAGTCTTTATAAGAAAGTCATGTTTATTTTTGAGGTTTTTTTGAATCTGCTCAATCGATACTTATTCGGTCAATTTGTAAAATATTTTTTTACAGTCAACGCCGGTTTTGTTTCCATATACCTGCTTGTTGACTTCTTTGAAAAATTTGACGACTTCACCAGCAAGGGAAAACCTCTTTCCCTTGCAATCAAATATTTCATCCTGACCATCCCTTATATAGTGGATCAACTGGGTCCGGTACTTATTCTTCTTTCAGGTGTTATCAGTCTTGGAATTCTCAACCACACCAATGAACTGACAGCGCTCAAAGCCGGAGGAGTACCGCTCAGAGCTATAGTACGTCCTTTTTTTGTCGGTTCCTTTATCTTTACAGTCCTTTTTATTGCTGCTGCGGAGTGGCTGCTTCCAGTCACCATTGCAAAAACAAACAATATCTGGTTTGAACAACTCAAAGGCAAAGTGCTTCTGGGAATTCTTCGCAATAATCGCTACTACTATAAAGGAAAAGATGGTTTCTATTCATTCGGCTGGCCGGACACCAACCATTTTGTTTTTAAGGATTTTTCCTACTCCAGGTGGGATGAAAAATACAATATCGAGACTCTTATTGCCTCGGAATTCGCCGACTGGCATGAACGGAAGGGGCGCTGGAAGCTCTCCCACGGTCAGATACAGCAACGGCAGGGAACAATAGATTACACGATCAATAACTTCATAATCAAATACCTTGAACTACCGGAGAAACCTGAAGATTTCCTGATCCCAGTTAACAGGTCGGCAGAACTCTCTTTAACGGGACTCTACAACGAAATATCCAGTACCGAAACAGAACAGGGGCACCAGGCCGCAAGGACTAATTTTCTTGGTCGAATTTCATATATCCTGCTCGGCCCGCCGCTCCTCCTACTCGGACTGCCCATTCTCCTTTTTTCTTATCGGAAATGGGGCAGAGATTTATCAGTTGCAATTCCGGCTAGCTGCGGCCTTGCATTTATTGCATGGGGGTTCTGGGGGGCACTTCAGGCTCTTGCCATTGCCGATTATCTTTCCCCGATAATTGCCGCCGTCACAGTTCACATTGTTTTTTCCCTGGTCGGGCTGATATTACTGATAAAAAATGACAGATAGAATACGGCCCAGCCGTAACTATTTGTCATTTTCTGTTTTACAGAGCCCCCGCACTACTCTTTTTCAATTCCGAGTAATTCAACCTCAAAGATCAAAACCGAATTGGGTTGAATTGAAGGTGCTACCCCCTGTTCCCCGTAAGCGAGCTCCGCAGGAATGACCAGACGATATTTTGAACCGACATTCATAAGCTGCATAGCCTCACTCCACCCCTTGATAACCTGTCCAACACCGAAAACCGCAGGCTCTCCGCGTTTGATTGAGCTATCAAATTCTTTCCCATCGATCAAGGTACCGACATAATGCACTTTTACCTTGTCTGCGGATGTTGCTTTTGGCCCTTCGCCAGCTGTCAGAACCTCATACTGAAGTCCGCTATCGGTGACCTTTACCCCCTCTTTCTGCTTATTCTTTTCCAGATAGGCATCACCGGCTTCTTTATTTTTAACAAGCATTGCCGCCAGTTCCACCTTCTGTTTTTCCTGCATTTTCACTGCAAACTGCTTCTGAACTCCTGCCATTTCTTCAGGAGTAAGGGCCGGTTTTCCACCGGCATAGGCATCCTTTATTCCCTGAATCAGCAGCTCCTGCTGGATATCACCCCCAGCTCCCTTGAAATAATTGCCTACTTCAAAGCCCATGCTGTAACTCAGTTTTTCTTCAAAACTACCGGGCACCACCGCTTTTTCAGCCTTATCTGCAGCAAAGGTGACCACCGGCAGCACCAGACAAAGACCAAGTACAGCTGATATAATATTCTTTTTCATCAAATAATTCCTTTAGTTAAAATTTAGTCAATCCCGGATGGGGATTTATCAACAGCCCGTAAACCAATTACTTTTCTCCGATGAACGGGATAAATTCCTTCGCCATAAAAATTCTAACCCGACAAGTCGGGGATTTTTCAGTATCACTGGATAAGTGCCAGTCATAATATTACCAGGGTAACTCCCCGGTTTCCCTTATTGAGGTTTTTGTTTTTGGCGAGTGCAGGATACCGCTGAAGATGAAATTTAACGAATCCGGACTTTCTCGAAAACTCCTCGCCGGCAATATAATCACGAATCGTCCCTTTGCTCTTCATATAGCCCAGGATTTTTCGACATTCCAACCGTATCAGACCGCCCTTCCCGCTGGAGCCATAACCATGAATCAAAGTCAACACACTAATATTTTGAGTTACGGCATCTTCAATTGCATCATTCAACTTTTGCAGCGCTACCTCAACCACCGGGCGCCCCTGCTCAAGATTTACTGTTTTATGAATAAAACCCTGGGCCCCGGATAGAAGATCCTTACTGAGTTCACTGCCGCAAAACCTGCAGCTCAGGCTGTCTCCGTAAATCTCATTACCACAAACCTGACAATCCGCCATGGGCTTTACCTTGACCAGCAGCAGCAAAACAAGTTCAAAGAAGCAGGACAACCGTATAATTTCAAAATAAATTCCCCACTTTAAATCCGGCGAACAGTGATCACCTCCGGCAACTGCCTGAGGTGCTGCAGGATCACAGTAAGGTTACCAAGATTCTCAACCTCCAGAGAAATTTTCAGTTCTGCTAAATCCTCAGCAGTCGTATGGGCGGACATTTCAACAATATTTGCATTATCATGACTGATTGCCGCACTTATCTCCGCAAAAATTCCCCGCCTGTTTTCTGCTGTCACATGAATAGCGACTGTAAACTGTCTGTCAACATTGCCGGACCAGGCAACGTCGAGCCACCGCCGTGGATCTGAACTGAGCAGATTAACGCAGTCTGCCCTGTGTACTGTAACGCCTCGCCCCATTGTAATAAAACCGACAATAGAATCACCCGGAACAGGTTGACAGCACTGGGCAACCTTTACCAGTATACCGTCAATTCCATCGATTTTTATTCCGGACTTTTCATGTTTCTCCGTTTTTACATGCTGGCCGGTCGGCTTACTCACCAGTTCTTCGAGTACCGGATCCATACCCTGTTCGTCGTCTTTCCGCAACTCAGGTGGTACAAGTGCTTTAACAAGATGTTGGACGGTGATTACACCACTGCCAACCTTAACGAGCATATCATCAAGAGAGTTACATCTCAGTTCTTTAAGCAGCAATTTAATCTGCCCGCTCTTAATCAACTTTTTAAGAGTGGTATCATGTTTTCTGACCGCCTTATCACATATTTCCCTGCCCAGTTTTAACGCCTTCTCTTTTTCCTCTCTTCTGAGCCATGACCGTATCCTTGCCCGGGCTCTGCTGGTCTTCACCAGATCGAGCCAGCCCCGCCGGGGAACCTGGGTGGAGGAGGTAACAATTTCAACAATGTCACCATTCTGCAGCTTATGCTTGAGAGGTACCAGACGACCATTAATTTTGGCACCGACACAGCGATCCCCCACCTCCGTATGTATGGAATAGGCAAAGTCGATAGGGCAACTCCCCAGTGGAAATTCCTTTACTTCACCTGTCGGAGTCAGAGCATACACATCAGGGTCGTACAACTCCCCTTTAACACTATCCAGAAACTCTCTTGGATCATCAACATCCTGGAGGGAAGAGACCAGTTTTTTCAGCTCGTTGCAGAGCCTGGCGTCTCTTGAAGAAACCTTCTGTCCTTCCTTATATGCCCAATGAGCCGCGACACCTTCCTGGGCAACCCGATCCATCTCCTCAGTCCGTATCTGAATCTCAATAAAATGATCCCGGGGCCCAACGACCGTGGTATGCATCGACTGATAATTATTGGCTTTGGGCGCCGAAATAAAATCCTTTATTCTGGCAGGAACCGGCGCCCAGTTGGCATGCACGGTACCCAACACCTCATAACACTCATTTACCGTGTGGGTAATTATTCTGAAAGCTACCTTGTCATAAACCCGCTCAAGGGGAATATTCTGAATTACCAGTTTCTTATAGATTGAATAGAGATGTTTGGGGCGACCAATAATCCGGATGGGTTTAATGTTATTGTCAGTCAATTTCTCGTGCAGAATGGCAATAACCTCTTCAACGTACTTCTGCCGTTCTTCAAGAGAACTTTCCAGTTTACTCGAAAGCTCATAATACTCCTGCTCATAGAGAAATTTGAAAGAATTGTCCTCCAGTTCCCTTTTCAGCCAGTCGATACCAAGCCTGCTGGCAAGGGGAGCATACAGATCCATGGTCTCCCTTGCGATTTCCTGCTGCAGCTCCCTGTCGGCCATGTCAAGAAGAAACATGTCAGTCAGCCGATCAACAAGACGGACCAGCAGAACACGAATGTCATCGGCAATAGCCAACAGCATTTTCCTGACATTTTCCGCCTGATTGGCAATTTTACTGTTATAACGGACATTGGTTATCCGTGTCGATCCATCTACGATCAAGGCAACATCTTTGCCGAACTTTTCCTCCAGTTGCTCAACACTGACATCTTCCTTGAGCGCACCGTGAAGCATACCGGCAAGAATCGTATCAAGATCAAGATGCATGGAGGCAAGAGTGGAGGCAACTTCAAGGGAGTGCTGTACATGCGACTCTCCTGAAAAATGCTGTCTCTTTCCATGAATCCGGCGAATAAACTCCCAGGCTTCATCAATAGGGGTCAGATCGACGCCATGCAGATAACTTGAAGCCAGGACTTTTAAGCCATTCAGATTAATAACCATAGGCTGTGACATACCAGTAATTACCACCCATGAAATGAATTTTGTAATACCGCATAAAAGCCTCGCATTCAAAAGAGAATGGCTTTCATATAAATGTAAAATTATTGCAAATCTATCTCAGCAGCAATCTTCGTCAGCAATGCAGCAACGAGTTGCTCCGGCACCATCTCTTCCGTAACACCACTCTTCCGGTTTTTCACCTCGACCAGTCCGGATTTGGTCAAACTTTTACCAACAGTTACTCTGAAAGGTATGCCGAGAAGATCTGCATCTTTAAACTTGGCCCCCGGACGTTCATCGCGGTCATCGAGCAGAACTTCAACCCCCCGCTCTGAAAGCTCACGGTAAAGCCGTTCCGCCATCTCTGTTATTGCCTGATCTTTGAGACCAAGATTAAGAACGATAACTGTGTATGGAGCCAGGGGAACAGGAAAAATTATCCCGTTTTCATCATGATTCTGTTCGATCGCTGCTGCCACCATCCGGCTGACTCCAATGCCATAACATCCCATGACAAATGGCTTTTCCACACCATCCTTATCCTGAAACATTGCCTGCATTGACTCAGAATATCCGGTACCGAGCTTAAAGACGTGTCCCACCTCGATACCTTCAGTCATCTCCAGTGCGCCCCCGCACTCAGGGCATGGATCAGAAGAGGTGATCTGCCGCAGGTCGGCCACGGCATCTGCCTGGAAATCCCGACTGACATTGACATTTTTCATATGGTAGTTTTTTTCATTACCACCGACATAGAAATTTGTCATTGCTGCGACCTCCTGATCGACAACAATCTTGATGTTCAGACCGACAGGACCGAGATATCCGGTGGGAACACCAGTAATTTCATATACCTGCTTTCCCTCAGCCATTTCAACTTCAGCCGCACCAAGAAGGTTTTTCAGCTTAACCTCCTCCACCTGCCTGTCACCTCTGACAAGTACGGCAACAGCTTTTCCATCAGCCATATAGACCATGGTCTTGACAAGTTGCTCCACCGATATGCCCAGGAATTCACAGACTGTATTAACCTTGCGCTTGCCGGGAGTTTCCATCTTCTCAAGCCCGGCCAGAGAGTCCGGCTGCCGGTTTTCTTCTGTCCTGACCTCGGCCTTTTCCATATTAGCGGCATATTCACACTCCCGGCAAAAAACAATGGTATCCTCACCGGTTTCAGCAAGCACCATGAATTCATGGGAAAAACTGCCCCCGATTGTACCGGAATCCGCCTGAACTACCCTGAAGTCGAGGCCGCAGCGGCTGAAGATCCGCTTATAAGCATCATACATTTTACGATAACTGATCTCTGCAGCATCATCACTGACATCGAACGAATAGGCATCCTTCATGATAAATTCGCGGCCGCGCATCAGGCCGAATCTCGGTCTGATCTCATCGCGAAACTTGGTCTGGATCTGGTAAAGATTAACCGGAAGATCCCGATATGAATGCAAAGCCTTGCGAACAATGTCGGTCACGACTTCTTCATGAGTTGGTCCAAGGCAGGATTCTCTTTCGTGCCGGTCATTAAACCGCAGAAGTTCCGGGCCATATTTTTCATAGCGGCCGGACTCCTTCCATAAATCTGCAGGCTGAACCATGGGCATAAGCAATTCCCGGGCCCCGGCACGATCCATCTCCTCCCTGACGATATTCTCAACCTTACGTATAGCGGCAAGGCCATAGGGGAGATAGGAATAAATGCCGGAGGTGAGTTTATGTATAAACCCGGCTCGCAGCATTAATCTGTGGCTCACAATCTCCGCTTCGGCAGGAGTCTCTCTCAGGGTCGGCAACAATGTTTCAGAATAGCGCATATCGTTATCTTATTTTCAATTTTCAGGGTTTGATGGCGTCGTAAAAACGCTTTATCTGCTGATTTCACGTCCCTTTTCTTCCATCTTCATTAATTCGGCCATAAACACTTCCAGCAATTCTTTTTCATTCACCTTCTTCCAGATCTTCCCCTTCTTAAAGATAATACCGACCCCCTTACCACCGGCAACACCGATATCAGCTTCTCTTGCCTCGCCCGGACCATTCACAACACAACCCATAACTGCAATCTTAAGAGGCGTTTCCATGGTCTGAACATAGTTTTCTACCGTTTCCGCAAGGCTGAAAAGATCGATCTGAGTACGCCCGCAGGTTGGACAGGAAATGAGTTCAGGCCCACGCTGACGAATTTTCAGCGAGCGCAGTAGCTCAAAACCAACTCTGATCTCCTCCACCGGATCACGGGTAAGAGAAATCCTGAAGGTATCTCCAATCCCCTGGCTGAGAAGCAAACCGAGAGCAACACTTGACTTAACAGTTCCGGCGATCAGTCCACCAGCTTCGGTAACACCAAGATGGAGAGGATAATCTGTTAATTTTGAGAGCCTGCTGTAGCCATTAACAGTGGTCAGGACATCGGCAGATTTAATAGAAATTTTAATGTCATAAAAACCATATTTTTCCAGAAGCCTGACGTTGCGCAGTGCACTTTCAATAAGCCCGTCTGTATTCTCTGCAGTCGGATAACCGTAACGTTCCAGAAGATCCTTTTCAACAGATCCACTGTTAACCCCGACACGAATAGGCACCTGATGACAAAGGGCGGCATCAACCACCCGTTCGACCTTTTTCTCACCACCGAGATTCCCGGGATTAATACGGATACCATCCGCCCCCTGCTCCATCGCGGTAATCGCCAGCCGGGAATCAAAATGGATATCCGCGATCAGAGGTATGGTTATCCCATCACGAATTCCTCTTATCGCTGATGCAGCTTTCTGATCCAGAACAGCAACCCTGACGATCTCACAACCGACATCCTCAAGCCTGTGAATCTGGGCTACAGTCCTGTCAATATCCCTGGTATCCGTATTGGTCATGGACTGGACGGAAACCGGACTGTCCCCGCCAATATCCACACTGCCAAGCCGTATCTTCCTGGTTTGTCTTCGTAGTATCATTTTCCCCTGTTACCTTTCTTTTTCTGAGAAAGATTGAGTTCAGCGTCAGAGGCCCGAATATAGAGAGGTACTGCTTCAGCCACATTTAATACCTCACCTCTTTCAAGCATCTCTTTAGCGATAAAACCAAGGGAAGATGCTGCCGGTTCATGCATCTGGGAGGGAGCAAACTGAACCCCGCCCTCTGACAGCTTTTTCCATAATTGACCGTAGACACGAACTCCATCGCCCACCATAACAACAGAATCAGGGAGACAGGCGGACAGTTTTTCCGGCGTAATCACCATAGGCACGCCGGTCGGAACTGTCAATCCTGCCTCATTGGTTCGAAAAAAAGCAGCATAAACCTCTTTTTTCCGTGCGTCGAGAACTGCACAGATATCTGCTGTGGGGGCACATTTGCTGGCGAGCCCGTCAAGTGTGGAAATTCCGACCAGCGGTTTATCAGCAGCAAAAGCCAGTCCCTTTGCCGTAGCCATGCCTATTCGCAGACCGGTGAAACTTCCCGGACCAAGACTGACAGCAACAGCATCGATCCGCGACCAGCCTACTCCTGTCTCTTCCATCAGGTAATCAACAAGGGCAAGCAGTCTTCTGGAGTGGGTTCTACCGCTGCTCAAGCTGAGCGAGGCAAGAATCTCCCCATCCATTCTCGTCCCGATGGTAAGCGCAACTGAGCTGCAGGGAGTAGCAGTATCAATTGACAGCACCAGAGATGCTCCCTGCTCACTCACCCCAATATCCTTATAATATCATTATAAAAAACAAATATCATCAGGGTTGCAAGAAGACCAATACCAACCTGTTGCGCAAAAATCTGTGCTCTCTCATTCAAAGGTTTTCTCAGAATCCCCTCAATGGTTAAGAATACCAGATGGCCGCCATCAAGGACAGGGACAGGAAGGAGATTTAAAAAACCAAGATTAATACTGAGCAACCCCATAAAATAGATAAAATTCAGCCAGCCGGCCTTCATCTGTTCTCCTGCAATCTGGGCAATAAGAATAGGTCCTCCCAGTTCAGAGGCAGGAACTACCCGCTGAATAATTTTTACAAGCCCCATGACAGTAAGGGATATATACATCCAGGTTTGAGACAGAGCTGTCTGCAGTGATTTAAAAATTGTAACCCTGGTGTACGTCAGTTCATCTGCTTTCACAATACCGATCATAAACCGTTGTTCAACTTCCTCGCCAAACACATTTTTGACACTGTCTCTTTTCGGCACCACTTCAAGCTGCAGATGCTCGCTTCCCCGCTGAACAACAACCGCAAGTTGCCGACCTCCACTTTCTTTTACTCCATTAAGCACATCAAGCCAGCCCGGAGTTGGAGCACCATTAATTTCAAGAATCACATCATCAACTTTCAATCCTGCTTTATCAGCAGGTGAACCGGCGGTTACCTGACCTACACGGGTTGTATCAACCGGGGTTGGAACTCCCATAAATACAAAAACCATAAAAAAAAGAAATACTGCAAAAAGCAGATTAAACAGAGGCCCGGCAAGTACAATCAGAAAGCGCTGCCACACGGCTTTATAGGCAAAAGAACGATTTTTATCATCATCCTCCATCGGCTGTTCGTCAGGATTTTCCCCAAACATTTTCACAAAACCGCCCAGGGGGAAAGCAGAAATAACATACTCTGTCTCACCGACCACTTTACCCACGATTTTAGGTCCAAAACCCAGGGAAAATTTTAAAACCCGCACCCGAAACAGTTTGGCAAAAAGAAAATGGCCCAGTTCATGAACAAATATCAACAGACCAAGTACAAGGATAAAAGAAAAAAGTGTATTCATATCAATTTATAGTATTGGAAAAACCTTCATATTAAATGCTGTATTGGAGCTAACGCAGACAAGCTGCAAGTGAGTAAGTACCCTGGAGGTATCTACCTGGTTTTGTGGTTAAATACCCTTCTTCATTTTCCCGGAGTCTTCGCTTACCTGTTTTTCTTTACAGCTTTTACGGAGTAAGGTACTAAACGAGAACAAAGGTAACAAGCCCTGAAAATATCCGGAAAATATCAGGCAATCAGGGAAAGCGCCTCTCTGCGGGCATTTTTATCAGCCTGCAGGATATCCTCAAGATTGTCCTCATTCCCCTCCTGCACAATGTCCATGGTTCTGGCCACTGTCCCGGCAATATCCGGAAACTGAATTTCACTATTAAGAAAAGCTTCAACTGCTATCTCATTTGCCGCATTAAGAACCGCAGGCGCCACTCCACCACTGCTGACAGCCTCAAAGGCGAGTTTAAGGGCAGGAAAGCTGGCATAGTCCGGCTCGACAAACTCAAGATTGGCACACTCGGAAAGCTGCAGAGGATGGAGATCGAGTCCCAGACGCCGGGGATAGGAGAGAGCATAGGAAATTGGAATCATCATATCCGGAATACCCATTTGGGCTATTACCGAACCATCCACAAATTCGACCAGTGAATGGACGATGGACTGGGGATGAACAACTACTTCAATGGCCTGATGCTCAACATCAAACAACCATTTTGCCTCAATCACTTCCAGACCTTTATTCATCAGAGTTGCTGAGTCAATGGAAACTTTCCTGCCCATATTCCAGTTCGGATGAGCAAGAGCCTGTTCCCTGGTAACTCCCCTGAGCTGATCCGGGCTGTTCCCTCTGAACGGCCCCCCGGATGCTGTCAGGATAATTTTTTTCAAATCACCTCTGTTCCCGGCCTCAAGAGCCTGAAAGATGGCCGAATGCTCAGAGTCTATGGGAAACAGTCGAACCCCTTTTCTCTTAACTCTGTCCATCACAAATTTGCCGGCCATAACAAGAGTTTCCTTGTTTGCCAGACCGATATCCTTTCCCGCTTCAATCGCTGCGAGGGTAGGCAGCAGACCGGCAGCGCCAACAATGGCTGACACTGTCATGTCAGCTTTTGCGTGTGCTGCCACCAGCTTATTCCCTTCCACTCCCGTTACAATACGGTTCCGATATGAATGAGGTAACAAACCAGCCAGAGTTGCAACCAGCGAATCATCAAAAATTGAGACTATTTCCGGTTGAAACTCCAGTACCTGTTCAGCAAACAACTGCACATTCCGTCCTGCAGACATGCCCACAACAGTGTAATGCTGCGGATACTTCCTGACAACCGCGAGAACATTTGTGCCGATTGAGCCGGTAGCACCTAAAAGAGAAATATACTTCATTACATCCCCATAAAAACAATAAGATAGTAAAGAACAGGTGCAGCAAAAAGAAGCGAATCAACTCGATCCAGGATACCGCCATGTCCCGCCAGTATGCTACCGGAATCTTTTGTCCCGGTACCACGTTTAATGATCGACTCAGTCAGATCACCGGCAATCCCAACGGAGGAAATCAGTATGGCGGAAAGAACGAGGAAGAACCAGTTTATGCCTGGCATGAGCAGAGATGCAAAAAACATTGCCCCCAGCACCCCCGCAAAAATGCCTCCTATGGCACCTTCAATTGTTTTGTTCGGACTGATATGAGGAGAAAGTTTATGTTTCCCTATCGCCTTGCCTACAAAGTACGCACCGCTGTCAGAACACGCGGTAATAGCTGTAGCAATAATCAGCCAGCTGCCCCCATCGGGAAGATGGCGCAGGAGAACCAGATATGCTCCGCAAAGGCCTACGTAAATTAAACCAAAAACTAACTGGCTGAACTTGACAAAAATATCTTCAATGACTTGATATTTATATATAAAACAAGCCGATAGAACAAAAAATGGTGTAATGATAAAAAAAGCCAGGAGGGAAATCTGGGGAAAGATGGAGATACCAATTACCGGGGTGGCCAGAATAAGACCAACGAACCACCTCTGCCGGTAATTTCGACCCTTATCGTCAATCATTCGCAAATACTCATCACAACCAACCAGAGCGATAACTGCCACAACGACACTAAACAGCAGAGTGGATCCTTTCAGCAGGAGCAAAAGCCAGAAACAGGCAATAAAAAGTCCAGGAACAATACGTTTCATAATCTACTCAGAATGCAATTGGTCTCCTGTGCGGCCAAAACGTCTCTCCCGTGACTGGAATTCAGAAAGTGCCCCCAAAAATTCATCCTTGCGAAACTCAGGCCACATAATATCAGTGAAATAGACTTCCGCATAAGATACCTGCCAAAGCATGAAATTAGAAAGCCTGAATTCTCCGCCCGTCCTGATGAGAAGGTCGGGGTCCGGTAAATCCGCAGTGTCAAGATAGCTGCTGACGACCTCACTTGTTATTGACTCAACCGAGCGCTTGCCGGCAACACATTCACGGGAAAGATTCTTCATCGCCCGGACAATTTCATCACGCCCGCCATAGCTTAAGGCCAGGTTTAGAATCAGTTCAGAATTACCGGAAGTTTTGTCAATTACATTTTCGAGAGTTTTCCTGACCCCGTCCGGAAGTCTATTCCGATCCCCGATAGACATCAGACGTATGCCATTATTCAACATTCGAGGGAGTTCAGATTCCAGGTATCTTTTTAAAATAGACATCAAACCGGAAACTTCCTGCACAGGTCTGTCCCAGTTTTCAGAAGAAAATGCATAAAGAGTGAGAACCTTTATATCAATTTTCCTGGCAATTTCGACGATGTCACGGACAGAGTCGGCTCCAACTTTATGTCCAAACAACCTGGGCTTTTTTTTACTCTTCGCCCATCTTCCATTGCCATCCATAATAATAGCAACATGCTGTGGAAGACGTTTGACATCGACAACAGTAGTGGGGACCATAATTACTCTGAACCTTCATGTCATACTCTCGAATTTCTCACTTTATCGAAAAAAACAAAAGGTATTTCTTAAATTATATTGTCATAGACCACTACTCAAGCCACTCATCGGGTTATAACAGTTAAACTTCCATGACCTCTTTTTCTTTGGATGCAGTGATACTGTCAATATTTTTGATATGTGCGTCAGTTTCCACCTGAGCATCATCCTGAAGCTTGAACATATCGTCTTCAGAGATCTCCTTGTCCTTTTTCTGTTTCTTCAGTGTATCTATAGCCTCTCTCCTGATATTTCTGATGGCCACCTTAAAATCTTCCGCAGATTTTTTCACAGATTTAACAAGCTCTTTCCTACGCTCCTCCGTCAACTGGGGAATATTTAAACGTATAATCTTACCATCATTCGCAGGTGTCAGGCCAATCCCGGATTTAAGAATAGCTTTTTCAATTGCAGGAAGCATCTGCGGGTCCCAGGGCTGGATAACGATCAATCTGCTCTCAGGAATGGTGAGAGTGCACACCTGGTTAAGGGGCATCCCACTCCCATAGGCGTCTACTGAGATATCATCAAGTATTGAGATGGATGCTCTGCCAGTGCGTACCTTCGAAAGTTCCTTCTTGAACGATTCAACACTTTTCTCCATCTTTTCGGACATTATCAAAATAACTTCACTCATGATGTCACCTCTGTAATAAGCGTACCAATTTCTTTTCCAAGTGCTGCCTGTCTGATATTCCCGGGTACTGCCATATTCAGAACCATGACAGGCAGATTGTCCTCACGGGCAAGGGCAATACCAGCAGCATCCATAACCTTCAAACCCATCTGCAGAACTTCGTCATAGGAGAGACAATCAAATTTTTCTGCATCCTCATATACAAATGGATCCTTATTATAGACTCCATCCACCTTGGTTGCCTTAATAACAATCTCAGCATCAATCTCCAGGGCTCTGAGTACCGCCGCTGAATCTGTAGTAAAGTAAGGGTTACCGGTGCCGGCCGCAAAAATTACGACCCTCCCCTTCTCCAGGTGCCTTGTTGCCCTTCTTCTGATGTACGGTTCGGACACAGACTGCATGGGAATAGCCGACATCACCCTGGTTATAATTCCATTTCGTTCAAGGGCATCCTGCATGGCCAGACTGTTCATTACAGTGGCAAGCATACCCATACTGTCCGCCGTAGTCCGATCCATTCCCTTGCTGGCCCCGGCAACACCCCTGAAGATATTACCTGCA
>JAFDME010000118.1 GCA_019306075.1 Deltaproteobacteria bacterium
GCATGTCGAGTTCGTTATTGTTGCAAAACATCCTGAAAATCGGGAGCAGGGAATTTTTCAGTCTCATATGAAGTGTCTGGCCATGGGGGTTGAGGCAAATGCCCGCCATATTCTCGTCTTTGAAGATGATGTATTTTTTGAAAAATTTGATGCTGCTGCACTGGCAGGAGTCTGCCGTTATCTGGACTCTTCCATCAGCTGGAATGCACTGTTTCTTGGCTGTATTACCGATGGTAGCAGCAAGACCGGAAAAAAAGGTCTGGCGAAAATCAAATACCGCTGCCTGGCCCATGCTTATGCCCTGAATAACTCTTTTGCCCGGCAGGTTATAGGGAACAGCTGGTGCGGCATACCTTTTGATGAACTCCTGCGGCGACATAACAAAGATTTTTTTGCCTTTTATCCCATGTGTGCATTTCAGGGGCTGGCCGGTTCTGATAATCAGACAGTAGTCATTGACAGGGTGCGAAGACTCCTCGGTGGTCTCCCATTTATACAGAAAATAAATGAGTTATATCAAAATAATAAAGTGTTTCTTCTGTTTGTTTCGTCCGCCGTTTTCCTGTTTGCTGCTCTCCTGGCCTACATCCTGTGGTAGATGAAAATGATCCGTTACCGTCTCCTCTTTATCTGTTGTCTCCTGATATCCGTCCTCGGTGCACTGGGATTATGGCGTCTTGAAATTGACACGGATGTGATTCGCTCTCTTCCCTCCGGCGACAGAGTGATCAGTGATGGGCTTGCTGTTTTTGAGCATCATCCCGTTCACGATCAGATTGCGGTAGATATTGCTGTCAAGCGTGAGGATCCGGACGCACTGGTTGCTGCAGGCAGTTTTCTTGAAAAGAAAATGAGAGAAAGCGGGCTGTTTTCCCGGGTCGGTACCGGTGCGGTGAGTGAGCTGATTCCGGAGCTGGCCCTTTCTGCCGCGCGACACCTGCCATTGCTGTTTTCCCGGCAGGAACTTGAAGAGGAGGTCAAACCTCTTATTACTACAGAGTATATTTCTCTCCATATGGGAAAAGTGTATCAGGATCTCGGTACGATGGCCGGGATCGGGCAGGCAGCTTTTATTGGTATTGATCCCCTCGGCCTTAAAGATCTGATTCTTGCCAGAATGGCTCCCCTGGCACCGTCACTCAATTCCAGATTCTACAGAGGCAGTCTGCTTTCAGCTGACGGGCTTCATTTACTGGTTACCGCAAAACCTTTGGCCTCAGGCACTGATACCGGATCTGCGCGCGCAATTTCGGAGCTTATCTCTGCTGCGGGCCGGGAGATCGACGACAGACTCAGTTCCCCGGGGCAACAGATACTTCTCACCCCGGTGGGCGGTTACAGGGCAGCTCTTGATAATGAGAAGATTATCCGCCACGATGTCCAGCTGGCACTTGTGCTGGCAACTGCAGGGATAGGACTACTTCTTCTTTTTGCCTTTTCCAGGCCACTGATCGGTCTATTGTCACTGGTACCCGCCTTTGCCGGCGTTGCTGCGGCTCTCTTTGTGTACTCCCTGTTTCACCCGTCAATATCCATTATGGTACTGGGTTTCGGTGGTGGTATAATCTCAATCACCGTAGACCATGGTATTGCCTATCTGCTTTTTCTTGATCGAGCTCATCGTACGTCCGGTAAGGATGCCTCCACTGAGGTTCGTGCTGTCGGTATTATGGCGGTAATAACCTCGATTGGAGCTTTTCTGATTCTCGGCTTCAGCGGCTTTCCAATCTTTACCGAACTGGGTCAGTTTACAGCACTCGGTATCTTCTTTTCATTTATTTTTGTCCACTCTGTTTTTCCGAAAATTTTCCCTGTTATGGTGCAGAGTCGCGGGCGTTCCCTGCCTCTGCGGGGTCTGGTTAATCGTCTGTACGGCTGTGGCTGGCGGGGTGCCATCCTGGCGGCAGCAGTTGGCTTTGTACTTCTTTTATTTGCCAGGCCACAATTTCTGGTAAGCCTGAGCAGTATGAATACGGTAAGCCAGCAGACTCTGGCCGCCGATGCACTGTTTACCAGGGTGTGGGGAAATATCAGCGAACGAATATTTATGCTGAATTTTGCTGACAGCGTGGACGAAATCCAGCAAAACAATGATCTGATTATGGCAAAAATTGAACAGGATATTAAGAAAAATATATTGACCTCAGGTTTTGTGCCGTCCATGATTTTTCCCGGTAAAGAGAGAGGGTCTCAAAATCTTTCCGCCTGGCGTGATTTCTGGGCCGAGGGCGGGCGGCGGCAGCAGGTTGTTGCTGCACTTCAGGCAGCCGGACTGCAGTACGGATTTACTGCAGATGCCTTTGCTGATTTTATGTCCCTGCTTGATCCATCATTTACTCCGGCTTCTCCCTCTATTCCCTCTCGCTATTACAGCCTGCTCGGTATCTCTGAAAATGAAAAAGAACCTGGTTTGCTGCAGTTTATCACCGTTCAGCCGGGGGAAAAATACGATGGAGACAGTTTTTTAAACCGTTACGGCAAAAACAACAGAATATTTGATGCCGATTTTTTTACTGAACGGCTGGCGGACATTCTCTTTTCGACCTTTGTCACGATGTTTAAGATTATTGTTGTCAGTGTCTCTCTGCTGCTGTTTTTTTTCTATTTTAATCTACCGCTTACCCTGCTTACCCTGCTGCCGCCTTTTTTTGCATATATCTGTACCCTGGGGACATTGAACATTATCGGTCATCCTCTTGATATCCCCGCCCTTATGCTCTCTATCATTGTTTTCGGAATGGGGGTTGATTATTCCATCTTCTGCGTCCGGGCACACCAGCGGTACCGCGAAATCAATCATTCATCATATATTCAGGTGCGTGTTGCTGTGTTTATGGCCGGCGGTTCGACCCTGGTCGGTTTTGGCGTTCTCTCTGTTGCGGAGCATTCGTTGCTGAGGAGTATAGGTCTTACCTCATTTCTCGGTATCGGGTATTCCCTCCTGGGTACTTTTCTGCTGCTGCCTCCTCTCCTGGAATATTATTTTTCCAATGACAACAGGAAAACCGGTACAGTTGCAAAGAGCGATATTGCCCGTATTCGTCACCGTTTTAAAACAGTGGAAGCATATCCGAAAATGTTTGCCCGCTTCAAGTTACAGTTTGATCCGATGTTTGACGATTTACCGGGAATGCTGGCCCTGAAAAAAGATATCAGAACCATTGTTGATATTGGCTGCGGCTACGGGGTTCCTGCCTGCTGGTGCCTGGAACAGTACAGTGAAGCTGAACTTTTTGCTGTTGATCCTGATCCTGAGCGGGTGAGATTAGCATCTCTTGTCGTTGGAGATCGGGGAACTGTCACCGCGGGGTGGGCACCTGATTTTCCGTCTGTGCCAAAACCTGCTGATCTTGTGCTGCTTCTCGATATGCTCCATTATCTGGATGATGAGACTGTAACAGCCCTTTTAGAGAAGAGTTTTACATTTCTCGTGGATGGAGGTCTGCTGGTGACAAGATTTGTCATTGAACCTGACGGGTCTCCGTCATGGTCATGGCGGCTGGAGGACTGGCGGGTACGATCATCATGCGGATACCCCCGCTACCGTTCTTCCAAAAGAATGGCAGAGTTGCTGGAAAATAGTGGTTTTCATATTTCTCTAAATGAAGTTTCACCTGCCAATGGTGAGCTGGTCTGGATGGTTGGTCTGGCAGTAAAGGGGGAGGGCGATGTTGAATAAGTCCACCAAAGCAATCTTTTCAGCCGCTGAAAAAGCAGGAATTACTGCTCTGTCAGCAGCATTCCTGCTTTTTTTTCTCAATCCCTGGCTGGCAATTTTTCCCCTGGTGCTATTTCTTCTGTTGTGTCTGGTGGCCCCTTTTTTCCCGGCATCTTCCTTTTTTCTGTCCGTTATCAGTAAGGGGTCGGCAGCTGGGGACAATGTCTGCCTCACCTTTGATGATGGGCCATCACCATCCTCTACCCCCGTGATACTCGAACTGCTGGCCCGCCACAAACTGGCCGCCACTTTTTTTGTGGTTGGGGAAAAAGCTGCAAATTATCCTCAGCTGATTGCAGATATTGTTTCACAGGGGCATACAGTAGGAAATCATTCCTGGAATCATGACTCTTTTCTTATGCTACGCAGTCAGGAGAAACTGCAGGAGGATGTTTGTAATACCCAGGAAGTGTTAATAAAGCAGGGCGTTCGGCCCCATGTTTTTCGTCCGCCTGCAGCAGTTACCGGCCCCAGGCTTGGCCAGGTGTTGACCTGCGAGGGCCTGGTCACAGTCACATACAGCTGTCGTGCCATGGATCGGGGAAATCGGAATATTCGTAACCTGGCTGCTAAAATCTTTAACCGATTGCAAGCCGGTGATATAATAATGCTCCATGACCTTGTGCCGTACAGAGAGGGACAGATGGACTGCTGGCAGCATGAACTTGAACTGCTCTTTACAGGTTTGCAGGAAAAGTATAACATCGTTTCCCTGGAGCAGTTGATTCAACAACCTGTAATGACGGTACTGCATTGAGATTTAAGATTTTTATACGGTATGGTAGTCTCATGATAAGTTAATTGCGTAGCGTGATGTTGATTGTATATCAATTGCAGGGAGAATATGAATCGAACGGTCAGTCATAATGGAACAGTGTTTCTGTTTTTTGTGTTAATCTTAGCTTTTGGCACTCTTTTATCTGCAGGCTTGGCCCGGTCAACGGGTTTTGATACTTCCCAGGACAGCTGGGCGGTGCTCACCGGCTATGGCCAGAGTTTTCCCGGATGGGGAGAGACCAGTCAGAGAGTGCATACAGTAGATCTTATTCCACGTTATGAACACCGTATATTTGATGACATTGGTTCCGGATGGTACCAGGGTTTTCACTCTCTGCTGGTGGAGATTCCCCTTTCCTTCGTTGTCAGTTCTGATGTTTCAGCGATGGTCGGCATGAATTTTCTTGCCTGTTATACGTTTACTGCCGGACAGAGATGGAACCCTTATCTGTTCGGTGGAGGTGGCCCTCTCTACAGTTTCGCTGATATTAAGGGGATGGGCTCGGATTTTAATGGGAATTATCAGTTTGGTTTTGGAGTAAAGCATCATTGGCGGCAGGAGCATGATCTGCTCTTTGAATTGCGCTACCATCATATTTCCAATGGGGGCAGTAAGGAACCGAATGACCCGTTGAATTCCTGCAAGATACTGTTTGGCATCACCTTTTAGTGATAATCAAGAAAAAAATATGGATGAGGAAAAAACAGCAGTGGACCGGGGTGTCGCTGCTGGCCTGAAAATAGTCAGTTATGTTGCCGGTGATGATGGAGGACAGAGGCTTGTTTCAGGTTCTGTCTGGCAGCCGGTGAACACTGTCAACCGTCAGGCATGGCAGGAAATAGAACGACAGATAGGGATTTCAAAGAAAAAAATTGCCGCCGGCAAGGTGAGCTGTCTGCACTATTATATGACTGCCAATCAGATGAATACCCGACTGCTGGCCAGGTATACAGGTCAGTCCCGCTGGCGGGTCCGGTTGCATATTTTTCCTTTCTTTTTTGCCAGATTGGGATCTGATACAGTCAGGAAATATGCGGAAGTCTTTCAAACTCCTGCCATTGATCTGATCCAGGGCAGACTCAGCCCACCCGTATATGACAGTGGAGCGTATGAGATCAACTGTGCTGACTGAATTTCCTCACATACAATCCGCCCATTGTGAGAGCGGTGTAGTTTCCAATCTCCTCCGTCACCGCGGCATCGATATCTCCGAGGCCATGGCTTTCGGGGTCGGTGGCGGACTTTTTTTTGGCTATCTTCCCTTTATCAGGCTTAACGGGCTTCCCCTTGTAACCTATCGCTCTGCTCCCGGAAGTATCCTGAACAGGTTTGCCGAAATTCCCGGTATTGATATGTGCCAGGAAAAATTTCGTTCCAGGAAAAAGGCCATGGAAAAGCTGGATGTACTGCTCGATGATGGTATCCCCGTCGGACTGCAGACCGGAGTCTTCTGGCTGCCCTACTTCCCGAGAGCACTCCGTTTTCATTTTAACGCCCACAATCTTGTGGTCTACGGGAAAGAGGGCAATGAATATCTGATAAGTGATCCGGTTTTCCCGGAACCGGTGCGTTGTCCGGCAGATGACCTGGTAAGAGCCCGATTTGCCTCTGGTGCCCTGGCTCCTAAAGGAAAGATGTATTACCTGACCAGTGTGGTTAAACGGTTTGAGCGCAGTTCACTTATTGTAAATGGAATTAAGGGTGTCAGCAGAATGATGCTTGACAGACCTTTTCCTTTGATCGGTGTCAAGGGTATACGTTTTCTTGCGGGTCGGCTTGAGAAATGGCCGAAACGTCTGGGAAGCGGGGCTGCAGATCTGCATCTCGGTCATGTGGTACGCATGCAGGAGGAAATAGGCACGGGCGGCGGTGGTTTTCGTTTTATGTATGCGGCTTTTCTTCAGGAAAGTGGTAAGGAGATGGAGGAGCAGTCCCTTGGCGACTGTGCCGCTCTGTTGACTGAAGCGGGTGACAGATGGAGAGAATTTGCGGTTATGGCTGCCCGTGTATGTAAGGGACGAGGCAGACCGGGTGATACTTATAGGGCCATGGCAGAGAAGATACGGGAGTGCGGACTGCTGGAAGAAAAAGTATTTCGTCAGTTGCAGTCGTGGTTGAAAGAGAGACTATGAAAAATGGCAGCCCTGCACCTGGGGATTCAGAGCATGCTGTTTTTGCCTCCAGTCTTGTAAAAAGGTATAAAAAAACGGCCCGACCTGCTTTGCATGGTTTTAATCTCCATGTTCAGAGGGGTGAATTCTTCGGACTGCTTGGTGCAAATGGTGCGGGTAAGACCACCGCCATTTCTATTTTCAGTACTCTTTTTCCACCTGACAGCGGTTCTGTCCTGATAATGGGGGTAGATCCGGTACAGCAGCCGAATAAAGTAAGGCTGCTGTCCGGACTGGTTCCGCAGGATATTGCTTTATATGAAAACCTTACGGTCGTGGAAAATCTCCAGTTTTTTGGCAGGCTCTCTGGTCTTCACGGTAAACAGCTTGAGAGTCGGGTTGAGTGGTGTCTTGATTTTGCCGGATTGAGTGGTCGGGCTGTACAGCTTGTCTCCACCTGTTCCGGAGGAATGAAGAGACGCCTTAACCTTGCCGCCGGACTGCTGCATGCGCCGCAGATACTCTTTCTTGATGAGCCGACTGTTGGTATTGATGCCCAGTCGAGGGCGTTAATTCATGACCAGTTGATCCAACTTAATAAAAAAGGGACGACAATCATTTATACTACGCACTATATGGAAGAGGCTCAGGAGCTGTGCAGCCGGATCGGGATTATTGATGAGGGCAGAATCGTAATCCAGGGTAATCCTGCTGAGCTGCTGCGGCAGAGCGGCAAAGGAACATTAGAAGAGTTCTTCCTGCAGTTGACGGGCAGAGAGCTTCGGGATGTTTGAGACTGAAGATATGCTTAAAAGTGGATCATGCATAAAATAATTGCAGCTGCAATCAAAGAGCTTTTACTGTTGAAGAGAGATCGGGCCGGACTGCTTGTACTGTTTGTCATGCCGGCAATTCTGGTGATGGTGATCACCCTTGTTCAGGAAAATGTTATGGAACTCACCGGTCAGAAGAAAAACCGAATGGTTTTCCTGGATATGGATGGCGGAAAGTTGGGAGGGTTATTGCATCATCAGTTGATGGAAGGGTATTTTCAGGTTACTGCATGGGATACAGAGAGAAAGAACAGTGAAGATATTCGGGCGGCGGTAACAGGTGGTGAGTATCAGGTCGGTGTTGTTATTCCGGAGGAATCCTCGGCCAGATTTGAAAAGAGGCTAGCCGATCTTTTTAAAAAAAATAAGCAGCAGGGTAGAGACTTTGTTTCTGAGCAGGTTCCTGTCCATGTTTTTTTTGATCCAGCGCTTCTGCCCGGATTACGTTCAGCTGTCAAAGCTCAATTGCGAATTGCTCTGGAAACTGTTGCCATGGAGGCAAAAATTGGCATACTGGGTAATGAAATTAACAGACTGCTGGATACTTTAGGTGTTACACAGGGTGTCATGACATCGTCGACAGCGGATCTTGGTGAACGGTTTCGTTTACCGCTTCTTACACTGGCAGAGAGCTCCGACAGTTCAGAATCAATGGAGATGCCCCCGTATAATCCGGTGCAGCAGAATGTGCCTGCCTGGGCTCTTTTCGGCGTGTTCTTCACCGCTATTCCCATCGCTGGAACAATTTTGCAGGAGCGAAGATCCGGCATCTGGAGTCGCCTGACATCCATGCCTGTTTCCCATATCGTTCTTTTTTCCGGCAAGGTGCTGGCATATACCGGTGTCTGTTTCTGCCAGTTTCTCCTTGTCGGTGTTATCGGATCTCTTTTTTTTCCGTATCTCGGTCTCCCTGCCTTTACTGTTGGTCATGGTTTGTCAACACTGCTGCTGGTTGTTCTCTGTTCCAGTCTTGCCGCCTGTGGATATGGTATACTCCTGGGGACGGTCTGCTCCTCCTATGAGCAGGCATCGGCGCTGGGGTCCATTACGGTTGTACTTGCTGCGGCAGTTGGCGGAGTTATGGTTCCGGTCTACGCCATGCCGATCCTGATGCAGAAGCTGAGCGTTATATCCCCCCTTAACTGGGGATTGACAGCTTTTCATGATCTGCTGGTACGGGGTTATTCCATTGCTGCTGTTCGGGTTGAGCTGGGCTGTCTTATACTGTTTTTTCTTTTTACTCTTCTTGCTGCCTGGAAATTTGCCAGGACATGAAACCATTTGGCCAATTGCAGGCTCACACCGATTATGACGAAATTATTAATTGATCCTTTTGAGCGGGAGCTGCTGGAACTGATCTGCACTACATGCAACCTGTACGATGTCGAAATGGATAAGGTAAGCAGAGACGATCCTCTGATAGGGCCGGATTCCCCTCTTGGAACTGATTCCCTGGATGCACTGGAGATTGCTGTAACAGTTCAGCAGGAATACGGAGTGAGAATGGATTCGGAGAACACGAGCAGGGTGGTTTTGGCTTCTCTTGCAACCCTGGCTGAATATATCAGGCAAAATGAGTGAAAAGTTTTTATGAAGGTCCTGTACTGTCTGCAAGAACAGGGATTTGGATGTGTGTTGACATAACAATCCACAGCCTGCGAGGACGTTTGGCAACACAGATCCGAATCCCTGTTACATTACTTTTATGTTTGTTGTGAAATTTATTTCATGGGTGTTAGACTGAAAGCTGGACCACGGCAGCAGACATCAGGTAGATGGTTTTCAGAATTGGAATGGTGGTAACCATCCATCTTGACCTGAAGGAGAATATGCTGTATTTACAAGCCACGGAAAGGAGCAGCTCCGGGGAAATGGAGTTTGCTGCCAGGGTTGCCGGTACGGTCAGGCTGGAAGGGAGAAATAAAAAAGGGATTACAGATTGAAGCAGTCTGTAATCCCTTTGGAATTCATGGAGGCGGCGATCGGAGTCGAACCGATGAATAATGGTTTTGCAGACCACTGCCTTAGCCACTTGGGCGGCTTCTGCAGAAGGCACTGGTGCATTCCTCCTATGCCTTTGAGCAGGCCCGGACCGGGCAGGATAACCAGACCCTGGAATTTCTTGGAGATGCTGTTCTTGACCTGGTTGTAGGGCATATCGTTTATCGGAAATATCCGGAGATGAGGGAGGGTGAGCTGACACGGTTGCGCTCCGCTCTCGTCAACGAGACTCATCTGGCAAATATGGCAAGGGAAATAGAGCTGGGAAACTTTCTCTTTCTGGGAAAAGGGGAAGATGCGTCCAATGGAAGGAACAAATCTTCTATCCTTTCGTGCGGTTATGAGGCTGTAATCGGGGCTGTTTTTGAGGATACAGGGTATCGGACTGTCCGTGAAATCATAGAGAAATTTTTTATACCGGCAATTGAAGAAAAGAAAGAAGAGTTGCTGATTGCTGACGCCAAAAGCCGTCTGCAGGAGGCGTTGCAGGATAGATATAATGAAGGTCCTCTCTACGTGGTTGAGGCTGAGGAAGGACCCTCACATCAGAAGCTGTTCACCATCGCTGCCTGCTTCCATGGCGCTGTACTGGGTACGGGACAGGCCGGTTCAAAAAAAGAGGCGGAGCAGAGAGCTGCTGCTGCTGCTCTTCAAAAACTTCAGGATGAGTCGGACTGAGTCCTCATACCTTGGGGTGGACCCCTGATTCCTGCTGTCTTTTCAGGATCTCCTGTTTTTAAAGGAACTTATTGGAACTAAAGCGGGCGCTGCCCGCAACCCAGGTCAATAGGCTGAAGGCTGTTAGGAAAAGCAGGTAAGCGCAGACTCCGAAAGAAAGGGAGAAATCTCCCCTAACAGCCTTCAGCCTAAACAACCTTTTAATTTAACAGAATAAACTCATTATAATTTTCTTCTTTTTTACAACAGAAGTTTGCCAATAAGGTACCAATATGAGTCTGGTAATCCCAATTTTTATTCCCCATCGCGGATGCCCACACCAGTGTCTTTTCTGCAATCAGCGGTCAATTACCGGGCATGATCAGAGCGATTTGTCCGTAAAAGAGGAGATAACTCAGACTGTTGAGGAGTGGCTGGGGAGAAGCGGTGAACAGAGGGAAGTCCAGGTAGCTTTTTATGGTGGATCGTTTACCTGCCTTGCCAGGCAGGAACAGGTTGACATGCTGTCGTCCGTCCAACCCTTTATTGACTCCGGGCGTGTTGGTTCCATCCGGCTTTCAACCCGCCCCGATTGTGTTGATCCGGAAATCTGCAGTCTACTGCGGGAATTCGGGGTGACGACAGTTGAACTGGGAGTGCAGTCTCTTGATGATGATGTTCTTGAGAGGTCCCGGAGAGGACATACAACCCGGCAGAGCAGGAACGCGCTGAAGATGCTGCAGGGAGCAGGCATGGAGGCAGGCGTCCAGTTGATGGTCGGACTGCCCTTCGAGACGACTGTCTCCTTTCTCCGCGGGATAGATGAGGTTGTTCGATTGAAGCCTGATTTCATCCGTCTGTATCCTGTTCTGGTTGTTAAAAACTCGGGGCTTGAAGATCTCTATAATCGGGGGCTTTTTCAGCCGCTCTCTCTTGAAAAGGCTGTAGCCCTGACTGCAAAGGGTTATAAACGTTTTGAGCTGGAGGGTATTCCCGTCATACGCATGGGGCTGCAACCATCAGAGGATTTGGAAAAGAGTATCATTGCGGGGCCCTATCATCCTGCCTTTGGTGAACTCGTTAAATCACGGATATGGCTGGGCCGGATCCGCAGGACACTGGCAGCTCTTCTGCCGGGACAAAAGGCTCAAATATGTGTATCTCACCGTGATCTTTCAGCGGTAATCGGTATGAAAAAACAGAATATCAGACGATTGACGGAACTGGGGTTTGGTGATCGTTTTACTCTGGTAGCAGACAAATGTATGGAACGGGGTAATATCAGGTATGATTTCAGTAAATAATCTTGATTTGAGATACGGTGATAAGCACCTTTTCAGCAATATTTCAGTGCAGGTGTATGGTGGCAATCGTATCGGGCTGGTAGGGGTAAATGGTTCAGGAAAATCAACATTGCTTAAAATTATGGCCGGCATCTCTGCCACAGATGATGGTGTGGTAAGCATATCAAAATATTTTACCGTCGGTTATCTGCCCCAGGAGTCTGATGACCTGCTTTCTGACAGATCCCTCTATGATGAGGCGGAGACAGCTTTCACCCACCTGCTGGAATTACAGAAGGAGGCCATCACTTTAAATGAAAAAATGGGAATGGACGACGCTGATTCCCCTGATTTTAAGAAACGACTGAAGCGTCTGGGTGAGATTCAGCATCAGCTGGATGCCAGTGACATCTATGCCATTCGTGGAAAAATTGAGAAGATCCTCTGTGGGCTGGGATTCTCGCAGGAAGATATGGAGAAACCTGTCTCATCCTTTTCGGGAGGCTGGCAGATGCGGCTGAAGCTCGCAAAGATGCTGCTTGAAGCTCCCTCACTGCTCCTGCTGGACGAGCCTACCAATCACCTTGATCTCGATTCCCTTACATGGGTTGAACAGTTTCTCTCTTCTTACCAGGGGGCAATGGTTATCATTTCACATGATCGAACCTTTCTCGACAAAATAACGGAGTTCATCTGGGAGATAAGTCTCGGAAGTCTGGATGTTTATAAAGGAAATTATACCTATTACCTGAGGGAGAAAGCGGAGCGGAGAGCAATAACGAAAAGTGCCTATGATAATCAACAGGCTAAAATCCGTCAGACAATGCGATTTGTTGAGAGGTTCCGGGCCAAGTCGACCAAGGCGAAGCAGGTGCAGAGCAGGGTAAAGCAGCTGGAAAAGATGGAGCGTATAGAGCTGGACAGTGAGAACCGGCAGATCAGGTTCTCTTTTCCGCCGGCGCCGCCATCGGGACGGGATGTTCTTCAGGTAGATAATCTCAGTAAAAAATATGACGATAAACCTGTTTTCACGGACGTGGAGATGATGCTCCATCGTGGGGATAAGGTGGCCGTTGTCGGGGTGAATGGGGCGGGAAAATCAACCTTTTTAAAGATACTTTCCGAAGAGATAAAACCCGATTCCGGCACTGTCCGATTCGGCGCAAATGTCGTCATGTCCTACTTTGGTCAGCATCAGGCGAGAGAGCTCTCCCCTCAGCTTACCGTTCTTGAAACCATGGTCCTGGGGGGAGAGGAGATGACTGTTACCCGGACCCGTTCTCTTCTCGGAGCCTTTCTTTTCAGGGGAGATGATGTTGACAAAAAGGTATCCGTTCTCTCCGGCGGTGAAAAAAGCAGGCTGGCCCTTGCCAGAATGATCGCATCACCTGCCAACTGCATGCTTCTTGATGAACCGACCAACCATCTGGATATGAGTTCCCAGGAGGTATTGCAGGAGGCCATGGCTCAGTATGACGGGACTATTATTGTTGTCTCCCATAACCGCTATTTCCTTGATTCCTTTGTCAATAAAGTTTTGGAGGTGAAGGATGGCCGTATTAATCTCTATGAAAGTAATGTGGCCGAGTATCTGCAGAAGCTGGAAATGGATCGGGCTGGAGAAGGGAAAGATAAAATTAGTGGTACACTGGTAAAAGATGCAAAGATTGATGGTCTCGGGCAAAAAGATGGGCGAAAGGAACGAAAAAGAGTGGAAGCTGAAAAGAGGCAGGAGCGAAGCAGGCGCGCCGGGCCCTGGCTGCAGAAAGTTAAAGAGGCTGAAAAACTGGTAGAGCAGCTGGAACAGCAGAAAGAGGATCTGGAAGGACGCATGGCTGACCCTGCTCTTTATTCAGATGAAAAGGGTTGGGCCGAAGCGGGCCGGGAATATGATGCTTGTAAGCGGCGACTGGAGCGCTGGTACGATAAATGGGAGGTCGCCCAGGGGAAAGTGGAAGAAATAGACGCAGAACTGGAGCAAAGTTGACTTTCAGGGCAGCCTGGAGATTCTCAGCTGTTTGACAGCGTTCTCTCTTCTGCCATGATAATTTTCCGGTCCACCTGGCCATGGTTAAAAAGTAAAATATAGAGGAGCCAGCCGTAGCAGACAATTGCTGCAATTGCAGCTGTCGGGAAAAAGAATCCCAGAGGGCAGAGGATGAGAACTGTCATCCAATGCAGAAGGATTACCTTCCAGGAATGCAGCTGGAGGGGGAAATCACCGTGTCTGCCGATCACTACAAGGCCACTGAGATTCCAGCCGTAAAGGGCGGTGAATGCATGCATCCTCAGGAGAGGCAGGGTTTCCTGCGGGTTGTAGCCATCAGAAAATTCAAGAAGGATATAGAGAATACCGGTGAATGCTGTAATCACCAGGAAGGCGATCCCCGAGGTGAGAAAGGCTTTCTGCTGCAGTCGAAGACCCTGCTGCATGTATAAATAGAAAACAAATGAAACGGTTATAAACAGCAGGGAGGCAATAGCGACCTGGGGGAGAAACCAGTTTGCAAGTATAAAGAGGAAGAAGATGATAACCCCGAGATTAATGATCCAGAAAGCGATCTCTTTAAGCATGCAGACAGGGGCTAGACACTCCTCTTTCATCAGTGAGAAGATAACCGACATACTGATAAGTGAGATAGGAAAAGAGAAACCGAGAAAAAAAGTGTCCAGTTTAAGCTTGTTCAGTGACAGCCAGTGACCGTATTCGGAGTTGAGAGTGGCGGGGATTGAGATCAGCAGCCCAAGGGAAAGACAGAGGATGGCTGCCTGATGGAATTTTCTTGAAATGCTCTCTTCCGATGAGAATATTCCCCGCGGTAGACAGCTGCCGAAGTGCTGTACCCTTACCTTCTCAGTGATAACTGCAAGCCCCAGAGGGATTATCAGGGTCGGTATATACCACTCCATAAAGGCACAGAAGGCAAAGGCCAGAGAAAGCAGGAGGAAGAGCACCGCTCTGGTCGTTAAATATGGTCTGTCCTCGGTAAAGTAGATCAGCAGGGTTCCGCCGCTGCAGAGGTTGAAGAGGAAAATATGCCATC
>JAFDME010000119.1 GCA_019306075.1 Deltaproteobacteria bacterium
CAGAGTGGCGCATAGTTGTCGCAATCGGGATTGCACAGTGGATCATCTCCGGGAACCTGACGCACCACTGCAGCACCTGCATTCCCCCTATGGAGCCTCCGATCACTGCATGAAGTTTCACAATACCCAGATGGTCTAAAAGCATTTTCTGGGTGTTGACCATATCTCCTATGGTCACCATGGGGAAGTTGAGACCGTAAGGACTGTCCGTCTCAGGGTCATGAGAACCGGGTCCTGTTGTGCCCATGCAGCTTGCAAGAATATTGGAACAGATGACAAAATATCTGTCGGTATCAATGCCTTTTCCCGGGCCAATCATAGAATCCCACCAGCCGGGCTTGATCTCTTTGTCGTCACTCTGATAATACCCTGCAGCGTGGGAATCACCGGAGAAGGCATGGGCTACAAGTATAACATTGTCTTTTTCTCTGCTGAGAGTGCCGTAAGTTTCATAGGCTATGGTTATCGGGCCGAGTTTCTCGCCGCTCTCAAGGGTCAGTTCATCGGGAGGGGAGGCAAAGGTGTAGTATTGCTTTTCAACCTGACCGACAGAAAAATTGTTATTGATTGTTGCCTGGTTCATATGTTTTTTAAAACTCTGTCAGCTGGCTTTTGCTATGGCCTGTTTGATATCCATGGTTATGTCGTCAATATGTTCGATACCTATAGATAGCCTGACCATTCCTTCGTCGATTCCACAGGTCTGCAGCTGGTCGGCTGATAACTGGGAATGAGTGGTGGAGGCCGGGTGTATGGCAAGAGATTTTGCATCTCCCACATTTGCCAGGTGGGACACCAGTTGCAGAGCATCTATAAATCTTTTTCCGGCTTCAAGACCTCCTTTTATACCAAAGGCAATCATACCGCCGAATTTCCCATTTAAATATTTAACTGCATTTTTATGACCGGGGGAATGGCTGAGGCCGGGATACTGCACCCAGTCTACTCCGGGGTGGTCGTCCAGAAAACGGGCTATGGCAGAACCGTTTTCACAGTGGCGTTCCATTCTTAGACTCAATGTTTCCAGACCCTGCAGGATTGTCCAGCAGTTATCAGGAGAGATGCATGCACCGAGGTTTCTAAGAGGTACAAGTCGCATGCGGAGTGCAAACGCCACCGGGTTCAGATCACCAAGGTCGTGGGCGTAGCGAAGGCCATGATATGATTCATCCGGTTCATTATAGAGGGTGAATTTTGTGTCGGTCCAGTCGAATTTGCCGCTGTCAATCACTATTCCTCCAATGGTGGTGCCATGTCCTCCAATCCACTTGGTAAGAGAGTGAATGACAATGTCAGCACCATACTCAATGGGTCGAAATATTGAAGGCGGGGTGAAGGTGGAATCTACTATCAGAGGCAGGTTGTGGGCATGGGCTATCTCTGCCACTCCTTCAATGTCGGTCATGGTCAGGGCCGGATTTCCCAGGGTTTCACAGTAAATCCCTCTGGTTTTTTCGTTGATTGCTCCGGCAAAGTTCCGGGGATCGGAGGGATCTACCATGCGCACCTTAATGCCCAGTTGAGGAAGAATTGTTTGAAATTGAGAGAAGGTACCACCGTAGAGGTTATTTGCAGACACAATTTCATCACCATGGTCACAGATATTAATGATGCTGTAAAAAATTGCAGAGGTACCGGATGAGAGGGCAAGGGCGGCTGCCCCTCCCTCCAGCCGGGCCATCCTCTGCTCAAGGACATTCTGGGTCGGGTTGCCGATCCTGGTGTAGATATTGCCAAGTTCTTTTAAGGCAAAGAGATTTGCCGCATGCTCTGTACTTTTAAACATGTAGCCGCTTGTCCGGTATATGGGAACGGCCCTTGAAAGAGTGTCCTGGTCAACTGTCTGGCCTGCGTGCAGCGCTTCTGTTTCAAATTTCATCTACTCTATCCTCTGGTTTTATATGGCAGGGTGCGTTATTTTCTGGCTGCAGACTGGTTTTTGATATTTTTGACAAAGTTGCTGATCAATTCTCCATTGCCTGCCCGGGCTTCGGGGTTTATTTTCAAAAGTTCCTCAAGGCTGGTGATTGCCTTTTCCGGGTTATTAAGGTCATACATGTAGACAATTGCCTTGTTAAATCTGGCCGGTTCATGATCCGGTGCCATTTTAATCGCCTTGTTGAAAAATTCTATGGCCTTTTCGGGCTGCTTTCCCCTGCGGTACATCACTCCAAGATCCGTAACAAGGTTGGCGTCCCCCCCGTGCAGTTCCAGGGATTTTGTGTAGGCGGCGATAGCTTTATCGGGCTGGCTATGGTCATAATAGAGATCTCCCAGTCTTCGCCACGCCTGGAAATTATCGGGGCTGGCGGTAACTTCAGATTCAAGAGCCAGCATCTCCTGATGGATTTTTTCATCCTCTTTACTGACCTGTTGACTGCTTTCAAGGGTGTTGGGACTGCCTCCACCTGTCTTATAGACGGTGAATCCGACTCCGGTCAGGAATCCAAGAATGAAAATGATGAAATATGTTACTGCCGGATTTCTGGTTTTTTGTTTTGAAGTATCTGTAGCCATGGAATTCCTTTTGTCTGTCGTACGTGTACGTGGCATAATATGTTTTCGGCAAGAGCCGCGATTATGGTCTGTTTATACCACTGTGTGGTGTTATACACAACGAAAAATCATGGGATTACAGCCAAAACTGTAATTTTTATAACAAGTTTTCCCTGCTGTTATTCCTTTTTAAAAAGAAGGTCTCTGTAACCACAGCAGAGGAATTATTGTCACTGATCAAAAGAGGCAGTAGCCAATATTCACTTCGTTATTATAATGCCATCTGCATATTGTCAGAAACAGTCAGTTTAATAGAATAGATATATCTGTCGGCACGATTTGTCCAGAAATGGGGTTCGGTTCTTCTATTAAATAATCAGCAGCAAAAAAATATCTCCCCGAGGAACGTAGTATGAAGGAAATGGAAAAGACCAATTTCCAGACAGGGCTTAAGAAGATATCCCCGGACTGGAATATTTCTACAACTGTACCGGCTTTGAAAGAACATATCATCCATCATCTGATGAGTTTTCAGGGGCGTGACCCGGAACGGTCCGGTGCAAGAGATGTGTACAAAGCTCTGGCCTACACCATGCGTGATTTGATGGTGGAGGAATGGATTTCAACCCAGAAAACGTTTTATGCAAAGGAAAAGAAGAGAGTTTACTATCTCTCTCTCGAATTTTTAATTGGCCGTTCTCTTGGCAATAGTATGACTAATCTTGGTATATTGGAGGCTGCGCAACAGGCTGTTGAGGAGCTTGGTTTTGATATGGCCGAAATCAGGGATCAGGAGGAAGATGCTGCCCTTGGCAACGGAGGGCTTGGGCGTCTTGCTGCCTGCTTTATGGATTCTATAGCTACTCTCAAGATTCCCGCATACGGTTATGGAATACGTTATGAGTATGGGCTCTTCTTTCAGCAGTTGATTGACGGTTATCAGGTTGAAGGGCCGGATAACTGGCTGGCGGATGGTACTCCATGGGCGTTTGATCGATCTCTGCCGGTGTTTAATGTTCAATTCTTCGGTAATGTGACAAGCTATCAGGATGAGGAGGGGAATTACCGGGCCAAATGGGTGAATACCAGGGACGTTAAGGCGCGGGCTTCTGATATTCTGGTACCGGGATACAGAAACAGTCATGTGATCAATATGCGTCTCTGGTCAGCCCAGTCCTCCAGAGAACTGGATTTGAAGGATTTCAGCAGGGGTGACTATATAGGAGCTGTTCAGTCCAAGGTCAGTTCCGAGACTATTTCCAAAGTTCTCTATCCACCTGATCACAACTATGCCGGGCAGGAACTGCGACTGAAGCAGCAGTATTTTTTTGTTGCCGCTACCTTTCAGGATATAATGAGGAGGTATAAAAAAAAGCAGAAGAGTTTTCATAAATTTACTGACCTGGTTGCGGTACAGCTGAATGATACCCACCCTGCCATAGCTATTCCGGAACTTATGCGACTTCTGCTGGATAGAGAAGGGCTTGGTTGGGAGGAGGCATGGGATATCAGTGTCAAAACCTTTGCCTATACCAACCATACTTTGATGCCTGAGGCGCTGGAGAAGTGGAGGGTGGATATGATGGGCAAGGTGCTGCCCCGCCATTTGCAGATAATCTATGAGATTAACCGTCGTTTTCTTCTTGAACTTACCGAGAGATATCCCGGCAATGAAAGAAAAGTGAGGGATCTTTCAATCATCGAAGAGGGACCGGTTAAGATGGTGCGTATGGCTCACCTGGCAATTATCGGCAGTCACTCGGTAAATGGCGTTGCAGAGCTGCATTCACAGCTTCTTAAAGAGCGTATTTTTCCCGGGTTCCATGAGTTTTTTCCGGGCAGATTTAATTCAAAAACAAATGGAATCACCCCCAGGCGATGGCTCCTCGATGTCAATCCTGAACTGGCGGACCTGATCAGCAGTCATCTCGGCCCTGGCTGGATAACTGATCTTGAACAGCTGCGCGGTCTTGAGTTCCTGGTCGATGACAGCGAATTTTGTGCCAGGTGGAGACGGGTAAAAAATGATAACAAGGCCGCTCTTGCCGATTATATCTTTAAGGTGAGCGGGGTAACAGTGAATTCCGGAGCGATGTTTGATATCCAGGTGAAACGGATACATGAGTATAAACGTCAGTTGCTCAACGCACTTCATCTTATCTATTTTTATCAACGGATAATACGGGGAGAGGCGGAAAACGCACCACCACGGGTTGCTGTCTTTGCGGGAAAGGCGGCCCCGTCCTACTGGCGTGCGAAGCTGATCATCAAGCTTATCACCTCAATTTCCGATGTTGTAAATAATGATCCACGGGTGAAAGATAAATTGAAGGTAGTTTTTCTTCCCAACTATAACGTCTCCCAGGCGGAGATCATCATGCCTGCGGCAGATCTGTCTGAACAGATCTCCACCGCCGGTACGGAAGCCTCTGGCACGGGGAATATGAAGTTTGCACTTAACGGTGCCCTCACCATCGGTACTCTTGATGGTGCCAATATAGAAATCCGTGAAGAGGTAGGGGAGGAAAATATCTTTATCTTTGGAATGACTGCCGATGAGGCGGAATTTGAACGGAAGAATGTCAGCAGGACACCGAGACAGATATGTCGTCAGAATAAGAAGATAAAAAATGTGATTAAGGCAATCGGTGACGGTTCTTTCAGTGAAGGGGATAAATCGCTCTTTAAACCTCTGGTCGACAGCCTGCTGAATAAACATGATCCTTATCTGCTGATAGCTGACTTTGAATCATATCTTGAGTGTCAGGAGAGAGTGAATGAGCTGTTTTTTGACAGGGAGACCTGGACCAGAAAGGCAATACTCAATGTTGCCCGGATGGGAAAATTTTCCACCGACCGTACTATCAGACAATACTCGGAAGAGATCTGGGGTATCCCTGTGGAAGAGTAGTTTATTCCTCTTCGGATCTTGAGTTGCGCCAGCAGGTTGGATCTGATGCAAGGTAATCACCGGTGAGCTGATAGGCAGCGCCCCTGCAGCCGTAGCATTCGGACGCTTTCTCGCAGCTGTGGCATTCTCCTTTTATCATCTGCCGGTAATTTTTTAAATTGTTGATCACCTCACTGTTTTTCAGGATGGAAGAGAGTCTGTCGTCACGGATGTTTGCCAGAGGGATGGTTACCCCGACGCATGGCATTACGTCTCCCGTTGCTGTCACCAGGCAGGAAACCTGGTGACGCATGCATTTATTGCCTGCCAGAGGGGGTTGGGGCTCCCAGCTGCGATTAAATTCCTTCTGATCAATAGAGGAGAGTTCGGAAAACAGAGTTTTTAATTCTCCGGGTGCGACATTAAGCCAGCTGTTATTCAGGGCATTTGCCTGGGGAGTGATTACCTCAAAATAGGGTTCAATATTTTCTTCTCGCAGCCACCTCCACATTGCCGGCAGCTCCCCGATGTTCTGTTTGCAGATTATTGTACTGATTGCCAGAAACAGCTCCCGGTTTGGATAGCCGGCATCCTTCAGTGTCTGCAGGGCCCTGTTTATGGTTTTAAAGGCATCTTTTTTTCCGGCCAGCTGATTCTGGATCTTTTCATCCCGTGAATTAAGTTTCAAGGCGACCCGGACCTTTAGTTCAGCCAGAACATCAGCCAGTTTTCTGTCAATTCCGGATCCGTTGGTGAACATTTCGATCTCAAGCCCTTTGTCTTTTAGAAAGAACAGCATCTCAATCAGATGCGGGTATATAGATGGTTCCCCCCCAAGAATGATAATTTTCCGGGTTCCAAGCTCTTTTGCCTGATCAATGATATCTTTTATCTCTTCAATGGACAGCTCGTTTTCGCACTCAATGCTATTGTCGACGTAGCAGTAGGAGCAGTGGAAATTGCAGACACGACTGAACTCAATTTCCATGGAGAGTAGCCTGTCGTCAGCTACTGCTGCACGAATTTCCTCTTCAGTAAACTCAAAATTATATAACTGCATCGATATTATATTTCCTCAAGATCCTGGAATTTGTTCATATCTTCCCATCGTTTTATTTCTTTTCTGTAGCGGCCCTGCCAACCAATTTTTTTAATAATTTTTCTATAACGGAACTTTAAAAATGGCTTGAATATAAAGCGCCAGACTGCTATCCAGGCCCAGCCCTGTCTCCTCACCTCGGAGGGCGGATCCCACCATCCAAGTACAACCTGGCGCTGGTACCAGAACTGGTACTGCAGTTGCTCTGCATCCAGATGCTTTGTCTGTACATTGGCCCAGAGACCATTATATTTTTTAAAATTGGTCCTGTTGGTGATCAATCCCTGTTTCAGCAGGGATTCACGCATTCCTGTTTTTGGATAGGGTGTTATCACCTGGCAGTATGCGGCATCCGCCTTGACCGTCTTGAAAAACTCATAATTTTCTCTGATGGACTCCTGATCATCATCAGGGAAGCCGAATATGAGTCCACCAATAACCATCATTCCATATCTGTGGCAGTTTTCTACGGCCTGTATGGAGTAGCCGGTGATGTCGCTTTTTCCGGCAGCCGCCAGATTTTTTTTTGATCCGTTTTCAATACCGAGGAATACGGAGCGAAAACCGGCAGCCGCCATTTTTGCAACCATCCCCTCATTTTTGGCCATTGATATGCAGTCTGCCTGGACAAAGAGATTAAGACCCTTGTATTCTCTGGCGATTATGGCATCACATAATTCCATGACCCTGGGAGGATTAAGAACCATGTTATCATCGGTGATAAAAATATATCTGGTTTTTCGCTTAAAATAGATATCGTCAATATCTTTCAGTACTCTGCTGACAGGAAAGGTCCTGAAGGTACGGCCATACATATGTTTCATTGAACAGAAGTTGCAGGAGCGGGTGCAGCCGCGGGATGTCTCTATAGTCTCGATTTTGGAATAGAGCATATGGTATCCCCAGGTCAATCTCCGCCTGTCCCGGATGGGGAGCTTGAGGGTGTGCAGATCGAGATTTTCCCCTTGGGGGTTGTGGATAAAAATACCATTGTTTTTATATGACAGCGAGGGGATGGCTGCCAGGTCGCCATGTCCTTCAAGTGCGTTAACCAGAAGTCGACACGGTTCTTCACCCTCTCCCCTGATCATAAAATCGATATATTTTGCTTCAGCCGACCCGGCTATCTCCTTAAACATCAGGGTGGCATGATATCCGCCGATTACTATTTTGACTTCGGGGCGAAGTTTTTTGAGAAGGCGGATAATTTTAACACAGGTGTCATACTGCCAGGTCATGGCGGAAAGACCTATGAGGTCGGGCTGAATCTTTTTTACTACTCTGCTGAGGTATTTTTTAATTGAGCGACGTTTTCGAATAAGGTCGATAAGAAAAACATCATGCTCTTTGTCGATATTTGCACCGACACTGGCTATGCCGTGGCTTGGCAGGTGAAATGCGGCCTCGTGAATGATGACCGGGGCAACGTCGGGCATGGAGAGCAGGATAACCTTCATGTCTGTTTTCCGTAAAATGATTCGCGAACCAGCCTGGCAAGCTCAGTGGTAGTGGGCGGATTATCTGTATAATCCGGCTCGATTCGATCGATGATTTTTACCCTGATACTATTTCTTCTCCTGGTATTAAAGAGAAATTTTCCGGGAGGGAAAAGTTTATCGCTGTTACTGATTTGCAGAATCAAAACAGGTGCCTGGTTTATCCGTGCAATTTTCAGAGCTCCCATATGAAATTCGCCTATTTTCCCGTTTCGACTTCTGGTTCCTTCAGGGAAGACAAAGAGGTTGCCTCCATCACGTAGAAAATCAGCCATTGTTTCCATCTCTTTAATCATCATAGCGGAAAATCGTCCCTCACCGGTTGCCGGGAAGTAACCGGATTTTTTGATAATCCATCCAAAAACCGGTGCGCTGAAAAAACGCGTTTTTACGATTGTTTTCTGTCTGGAGAAAAGAGCTATCAGCAGGAGCGGGTCAAGGTAGGAGATATGGTTGCAGATAATAACTGAAGATCTGGCTGCCGCCACCTGCTCATCTATTTGAAAGTGCTGGCGGGGAGCCGATGTTTTAAGAATACGGAAAAAAATCCGGTAAAAATGGCTGTTGAGTTTCTGGAAATGAATTTCCGGATTTTTTGAGAAAAGTGCAAATATTACGTAGGGCCAGATAAAAAAAAGGAGGAAGCCGAATATAAACCATGTCCAGCAGATTATGGTCACAGCACAATCAATAAGCCGGTCTGCCGGATGGCTGGAAAAACTGTTATGAGTCGGCTTCTTTACCATTTTTTATAAGCAGGCAGGTATTCACTCCGCCAAAGGCAAAATTCTGAATGGCAGCTATCCTGGTAGCGGTATCGGTGAGTTGACGGGTGTGGCGCAGCATGGCACACCGCTCGTCAACATTGTCAAGGTTGAGGGTGGGCGCGATAAACCCCTGTTCCATCATATAGAGAGTTAGAATCAGCTCAATAACGCCGCATGTTCCCATGGTGTGACCCATATAACTTTTCAGGCCGGTGACCAGCGGTTTGTCGCCATAGATTGCTGCTATGGCCTGGGATTCAATGACATCACCCATTTTTGTCGCGGTGGCATGGGCGCTGATAAAGTCCACATCATCCGGAGATATTTCGGCCGATTCGAGGGCCAGGCGCAGTGTAGCGGTAATGCCGTCAAGATTTGGCAGGATCATATCTCCGCCGTTGTTGTTGCAGCCAAAACCGATGATTTCGCCAAGAATGTCGGCACCCCTTTTCCTGGCAGATTCATATTCTTCCAGAAGTACCGCACCTCCTCCTTCACCAACCACCAGTCCGTCGCGTCTGGAATCGAAGGGGCGGGGGGTACAGTGGGGCTGGTCGTTGAAGTCGACGGAGCAGGCGAGCAGGTTGTCAAAAACCGCT